>NZ_JPUF01000010.1 GCF_014737315.1 Treponema zioleckii
TTTCCATTTGGAGCGGGGCTTGGAGACGCTGACGCTGCACCATTTTCCGGCATCGGGGAAGGCTCCTCTGAATCCGATTTCTTTTTCTTAGAAAAATCTGGTTCCGCATAGGAATTCCCAAAATGATAGATGTCGTCATCGCCATAAACAGTGTACCCAGATGATGATGGTTGGTCATAGTCACAACTTTTACATAATAATGTAACACAAAGCCCTATAATTATAGGAATAACTGGTATCGCAAACTCGCCCGTCGGGTCCACATACCTTACCGGGTTGTTCCCCGCGTAGTGATAACAATTGAGATTGATTGGACTGACAGCCCGCAAATCTCAACGGATTTCAGGTACTTTCGTGCCTTAAATTCCCCTTTTTGGCTCCAGAAAGACAAAATCGGCTCAGGTTTTAAAATCCTCCATCAAGAATTTTATCGGCGGAAAACTTCCGTCCGCGAAAAATTCTAAAACCACTCGTCAGAAAATTCGAGCGGTTTTAGAACGGCAAAAACTACGCTATATGTAGCGTAATCCTTAATTTTCCCCGAAAAAGGCGCTTTTTGTGGCGGGCTTTCCGGGGAAAAGTGGATTTTTTTGTTCTTCCTACAAATCGCGATTTGTTGGGGGGAAGAAGCGTTGGTACTATTTTTTCATCCAAAAGTTTTTGCAATTCCGAGACAGGAATCAACCAAGTTCACTCAGAATTCTTTTATTGAAACAGACTGAGTGAACTTACTAAACAAAATCGATTGCCTCCTCTTAACTATAAATCTTATAAAGTCTGCAAATATTTTATTGCCATATATTCATAAAGATATTGAAGGAAATCGGTTTTATAATAAACTTTCGTTTGCAGGTCTTGCATTGCTTGGAAATTCAAAATACGGAATTTTTGCGTTGTATTGTTTTCATCTGTCGTAATATATACAGTGTATATACCTTCGGACGGAAGTGACTTCGGAACTAACAGAGGACTAAGTTTCGGGCAACCATTTTTTTTACCCCAACCAGTCAATGAGTCTCTAAAAATCACAAAAGGATAAGCAGCAGGCTCTTTCTCACTGTCATAAATGACAATGTTTTTACCTTCGTTTCCTCTTTGATTTAGTTCAACTTTTATTGATTTAATTTCGTTTGAGAAACAGAATGTACATGACAGCAATAAAGAAAAAAATACGATTATCCGTTTGTTAATCACAAAACGCCTCCTTAAAAAAATTATTAAGATTATTCCATGCATTTTCAAACTTATCCTTCCAAACACAAGCTCTAATATCATATAAATAATCTGGCAAACTTTTCTCTTGTCGATCAAATATACCAATTGTGTTAAAGGATATAGTTTCGAGAGTATCAGTAGTTCCTTTCCAGCCAACCACATCAACGTTTCCTCCAAAAGCCTTTTCCCACGATTCTTCAAAGTTCCCCTGATGGCAATTTTCAAATATTACAAGCTTAAGATTTTTACTAAGTTTACTTTTGTCAATATCACTTGGTGAAAAATCCAAATTATCTGAAGTGCAAATGCTACCATTCTTACGGCCATGGCCGCTTGTAATTACGGCATAACATTCAGGATCTTGAACGGCTTGTACTATATCATTTCGGGTTCCACGAATTATCATTTTTGCACTAACACCAGACAAAATTGAACCCGTAAAATTTCCAAATTGGGACCATATTTCCGACAGCAACATTTTGTCGTTATCTTCGCCAAATGTAAAAATGAAATAGACATTTTCCCTTCCATCCGGGTCGGTATACCTCACCGGGTTGTTCCCCGCGTAGTGGTAACAATTGAGATTGATTGGAGTGACAGCCCACGAATCTCAATGGATTTCAGGCATTTTCACGCCAAAAATCCGCTTTTAGGCTCCATAAAGACAAAAATCAGCTCAGGATTTTAACTCCTCCATAAAAAATTTTATCGGCGGAAAACTTCCGTCCTCGAAAAATTCTAAAACCACTCGTCAGTTGATTCGAGCGGTTTTAGAACGGTAAAAACTACGCTATATGTAGCGCAATCCTTAAATTTCCCCGGAAAAGGCGCTTTTTGTGGTGGGCTTTCCGGGGGAAAGTGGATTTTTTGGTATTCCTACAAATCGCGATTTGGGGGGAGAAGAGACTACAGTTTCGACGATGACAATATTATTCATAAAAAGGAATATCCTTTTTTATATTCTCTGGAAGAGGTTTTCCAAAAAAAGAATAATTCAATCTATCTATTACTCCTGACTCCATCCATGCAGCTGCTAATTCCAAACCAAAACATTGTTCTCGGTCAACCTTAGTAAACACTGCATTATTTACATTTTTGAAAATAAAAAAATCAGTTCCGCCTGCTGGATTATTATATTTATAGAAAATTGTTTTTCTTTTTTCCGCAAGTTCCTTATTACAAATAATTTTCCATTTATCACTTTTTAAGCAATCTCGGTCAAGCCAGATTCTAAAGACCTCGTCCTTTTCAATCACTTCATTTATATCGTCATCTTCAGAATCTGAATAATAATTGAAAAAAGCCACATCATCTGCTTCCAAAATTTGACAATAACAATGAAATTTTTCATCAAAATCAAATCTGTATATATCGCCAACTTTCTTTCTTCTCGCCATTTTTTTACTCCTGAACTTTTCCAAATCCTGTATAAGGTGCAATATTACCAAAAGCTTTATTTGATGCTTCATGATATGCTGGTCCCAGTGGATTAAATTTGCTTACACCCCTGATTGCATTACCAGATGTACCTTTGTGACCATTTATCGTATCAGACTGCGCACCGCCATTTTTATCTATAAGCTGCTGCTCCCGGCCTCTTATCGCAAGTCTGCCTTGTTCTCCATAGGCAAATTTATCAATCTGCACATTCTTAAATCCTTGCTTTGCCATATGATGATCTTTATGCCGTTTCGCTAAAACTTCAGAAGGAGTTCCATATCCACTAGCTCGTCCTGAATATACAACCCCTTCATCATTGGTCATTGTGTATGTCAGATAAAGTTTTGTCTCTTGCTTTGCTTTAACAGCAGTTTTTACCGCAGCCCCGGCGCCTACTACTGCAGAAGCCTTTAAAACTGTTTGAGGAAGTTGGATATTTCCACCGTAGGCCCCTCCGCAAATGCCACCAAAACAAGTTGCACTACCTGTGTATCCAAACCCCATATCGGAAGAAAATCTTGAATAAGCAAATACGTTAGCTTCAGCCCTTCCATCCGGGTCGGTATACCGCACCGGGTTGTTCCCCGCGTAGTGGTAACAATTGAGATTGATGTGATTAAACACACCGCCCATGCCCGGCAATTTGGAATTATGCTGTTTTGCCTCGTCATTTGTAGGCGCAACAGGGATGTGATCTCCCAAAGCAGGGTCTGTGCTAATCCACATGCGTTTTTTATACTAAATTACAATTCTTAAATGAGTATTAACAGTATAAAACTTGGTTGATTCAATTCTGCAGAACTTAACTGGATTGGCACCGATTTGCGCAGATTCCGAATCAAGTTCGGAATGACAGTACCGCTAAGGAGAGTTTGTCTAAAAAATTGCGTCATGCCGAATTTATTTCGGCATCTATACTGCACATTTTGTATGAAGGACTTCGAAGCAGGTTTGGAATGCCAACGGTCACACACGACTGGCTAGGATGGTCACACATTCCTAGCCAGGATGGTCACACATTCCTAGCCAGGATGGTCACACAAACCTGGCCAGTATGGTCACACAAACCTAGCCGGGATGGTCTCACAAACCTAGCAAGGACGGTCACACAAGCCTAGCTAGGATGGTCTCACCTGACTGTCTAGAACGGTCGTACAAATCTTGTCGGTCAGGCTGAACTCGATTCAGCATCCACGTTTGCCGAGCAAAGTCCCGCACATCGCGCTAAAAGAGTTGGTGATTTTTCATCAAGTCTTTTTTTATGCCGTTTTGATTTTTGGGCTTTTTGGAGAAATAAAAAAAATCAAAAAATTTTATTTATTTTGAAAAAATCTATTGACACTTTTATTCAAAGAGAATAGTATATCTATCGTTCGCTAGCGACTAGTAAACAACAAAATAAAATCTGATCCCTTAGCTCAGTCGGTAGAGCAACGGACTGTTAATCCGTGTGTCGCTGGTTCAAGCCCAGCAGGGGTCGAAAGTTAAGCCATCCAATCGGATGGCTTTTTTATTTCCCTTTTACTGTTTTACAAATACAGACCTTTACATATTCGGTTCAATTTTTTGGGAAAAATTAGACCAAAAATCTAGGGCGGACGCCCTAGATTTTTACAAGGCAAGTTGTTAAAAAAATCGACATTCGACCTGTTAGCTGAGGTATTAAATGCTGGTGCGCAACAAGGCTGATTCGGTGGCGACAAAATCAACTTTTATGTCGTGGGAGTCGGTCGGAATGCTTTGAACGATTTGGCAGTCGAAACAAAGACCGCATAAAGTGAGTTTTTTTGCGATTATTGTCGGAATGTAGCGGTCATAAAATCCCTTGCCTTTGCCGAGTCTTTCGCCGTTTTTGGTAAAGCCGAGACCTGGAATTACGGCGAAGACGTTTTTTTCTGAAAGATTTTCCGGCTCAATTTTTTTGAGCGTGGTGAGCGGCTCCAAAATATTGTAAGAGCCGATTTCTGTTTGGGCGTGGAGCGGAACATCATTTTTTAGGACGAAAAAATCCATTAGGGAAGTGCCGGGGCGAATTCTTGGGACTGCGAGAATTTTATTTTGCTTGCGGGCCTCTTCAATGATTTTGGAGCAGCTTATTTCGTTTCCGGCCTGCAAGAAAGCTAGCACGATGTGAGATTCAGAAAAACTTTTAAGGTTTATAATTCGCTCGTTTGCGGCAAGTGAATTTTCTGTTGGTGCGCCAAAGGAAAAAAGATTTTTTAGGGCGAGCCTGTTTTTTTTTCGCAGAGCGTTTTTTTCTTCGATAACATTCAAACAAAAATCATTTTCCATAAAATTTTACTCCCCAATTTTTTTATTTCCTATTTTCGTGAATCTGCTGAATAAATTCGGATTGGCGGAATCTTTTCGAGCCAAGCCTGCGCGATTACGAAATAATCGTCCTGCAGAGCTTTGTCTATGGCTTCGTACTGGTCAAGATAGAGTTTTGGGTTTTTAAGCTCGCATCCTTTTTGAATCAACTTTACGGTGCCGAGCGCAGACTGAACGTCCGAAAGATTGTTCAGAATCCAAAGATTTTCCATCCGTTCGACAAGTTCGGCTTTTTGAAGGTCGCGGGCTTCTTCATCTTTTTGCGCGACGAGTTTTCGTAAATCCTCGGTCAGTTCGCTCACCGCGTCTTTGTATGCTTTGTCAACGGAATTTGTGCGCTCCACGTTCAAAATCGAAATCCGTGCGAAAGGCAAATCTTTTTCCGGCGGATAAATTTTTACGCTGATTTCTGGATTTTGCTTTTTCGCCTTTTTTGCGATTCTCTCGGAAAGCTCGTAGAGAAGGGCATTGAACAGTGCCGAATCCGTGGAAGAAATTTCTGGCGACGGAAGAACGTACAGAACCGGGTCTAGGAATTTTGTGGTCGGAATGAGAATTTGAGGGCGCGGACCTGCGTCTTCGGCCGCAACGTCAGTCAAAAATAGGTGCGTGAGCTGAATCCGCTTGGTTTTTGCGGAAAAATCCGGCTCCGGAATATTCGCTGGCTTTGCCGCAGTTTCTTCGTGCGTTTCAAGAATCCCGAATGCGTTGTTCAAGATTTCTTTTAGCTCGGAATCCTTTTTTATTCCGCCCGCAAGCGCAATCGAAAATCTTGAAGAATCGAGGTAGAGCGGGTAAACTTCGGAAATTTTGTAAAAATCCATTTTTGAAGGCTTGTCGTTTTTGTCATCAAAAAGCATCGGATAATTTGATTTGCTGTAAATTTGTTTTATCGCTGCGCTCAGAAGCTGAAATTCGCTAGTTCCTTTTTTGAGTCGCCACTGCGTTCGTTCGTCGTAAGTGATTCCGTCTGCAAGGACTGGAGTTATGTCTCCGTAAACGAAGGCGCCCGAAGTTGCATTTATGATTTGAACGAATTCCTCGGCGGCGCAAGTAACGTTTATGTATGCGCTTGAGCTGCCTGTTTTTGCCGAAACGTCGTATTGGCCCTTTATAAATCCGTTCATGTAGAGCAGGTCGATTTGATTTCTGATGTTCACCGCGATTGCGTCGATTAAGACGGTGGCAAGACCGATGTATTCTGGGGCAAACATGTAGTCTCCGCCCTGAATCGAGATTGTGAAAGAAACCGTTTTTGCGGATTTTGTGCGTTTTGCCACGACTGGAATTCCGTTTTTGAGCGTGAATGTTGAGAATGCCTTGCGGTTTTCTTCTATAAATTTGCTCGCCGATTTTGAAATTTCTTTTCCAAAATCAATTGCCTCGATTTTTTCCTGCGAAGGCTGATTGATTTTTTCTTTTAGAAGATTCTGGTAGAAATCCTGCCTGTACCAGGCTCCGTTTTTTGATGTTACGGCTTCGTAACCAGCCTTTTTAAAATTCTTGGCGTATTTGTTGTATGTTCTGCTGTTGACGATTACAAAAACGTAAGGCTCGCTTGAAGCAAGTTTTTTCGCGAGCGAGTCCGCCGAAAGTTTTGCAAGGTCGCTTTCCCGCGAAAAAAACGAAGATTCGTCGTTTTGCGTGGTGAGCCAGAGCGAAAGTTCTTCCATAAATTCTTTTGAATCGTCGCTTTTTTTTGTTCGCTCTGATTTTATTTTTGAGAGTTCAAAATCAAGATAAAATTGGCTCAAAAGATTCTGCGCGTTGATTTTTTTTAAGAAAAGCTCGCTTTGCTCGGCAGGATTCATTTTTGTTTTTTCTAGGAGTGACTGAAAAATCAGGCGCGATGAGCCTTTTTTTTGCGCGCTTGCCACGTTTGCGTATTCGGCTCCGCGAATCGCGAGGTTTTTCTCGCTGATTAAAGACTCTTTGAACGCGGAAAAATCTTCGTCCAGCGTTGCGGCAAGAATATCGCACTCGTTCCGTGAAAAATCAGTGTATTCAACGACAATTTGCGTGATTTCGTCGCTAAAATCCGTGTCGTGAAGAACGAATTTTTTTGCGGACTTTGTATTTTTGTATTTTTTAAGAGCGTTTCGATTTTTTTTGTAGAGAAAGTTTTCTTCGTCAGATTCTTGTGCATTTGGCAGCGAACCGAAATATTTTTGGGCTAGTTTTTCTGCCGCAGATGCTGAAATGTTTCCGCTCACCAACAAAATCGAATTCCTTGCGGTAAAAAAGTTTTTTTCGATTTGCAAAAGTATCGTCCTTGTTGCGGCAACTGAACGTGCGGCAAAAATTTCTGGCGAGATTCCGCTGTCGCTTTTCCACGGAGTTGTCGGTGACATTTTTGCTTCGATTGCGGAATTTATGAATCCTCCGACGCTCGAAGAATATTCTTTTAATTCCTCGTTCATTTTTTTTGTTTCTGCCCTGATTTTTGCGTCACTCGGATTGAGCGGGCTGAGCGCTTTTGAAAGTTCGAGAAATGCTTTTTCGCTGTCGGTGGGAGCCACTGTTTTTACGAGTCGGATTGTGTCCGAACCGATTTCGAGATTTTTGAGTCGGGCGTAAAGCGTAAAAAGTCCCTGATTCTTTTCGTTTTGAGAGCTGATTCCAGTTCTGATTAAAAGTTCCGTGCGAACCGTTGCGCTGGAATTGTCTTCCAGAAAGTACATTACGAGTCCGTTTTCGAATGTGAATTTTTTTATGTCTTCGTTCGAGAATGCGAATATTTTTGCGGCAATAAAAATTGATGCCATTAAAAGAAGAAATTTTTTCATACAAGGATTATAGGATTTATTCGTAAATTTTTAAATAATTCTGTGGGGCTGTTTTTATGGATATGTTGACTTGTCGTTTTTATGTGATTAGTGTAGTATACATTATATAAGGGACGTTTGCGATTTGTGGCGGCTTGCCTCCGATTTCTCATGGATGAAGGAGGCTGTCTATGACAAAATATGAGAAAGCTATGCTAGTCATTGCTGTTATCACTTTAGTTATAGAACTGCTCTCTTTCCTGTTCAAATAGGTTTAAGAGCAAAAAATAGCCCGCCTTGCAAGCTACCAACTTCGGTGGGCAATTAAAATTAACTCTACGGAGGCGGTCGCTCATTCGCGAACGTCCCTGTTTTATATATTACGCTACTTGCCTTTGTTTGTCAATTTTTTGAAATTCGGAATTCAAGAAGTGGAACTTTGCTAAATTGACAAAAAAATCTGTAAGTCTTAGGATTTCTACAAAAATCAAAAAAACGGGATGAATTATGAAAAAGGGCTTTACGATTTTGTATCCTGAATTTGAGGGACTTTACATCAATTTGACTAACAGGTGCCCGTGTGCGTGCACTTTTTGCATTCGTAACAGCGAAAGGGCTGAGTTTGACAACGTTGACACTCTTTGGCTTGAACGAGAGCCAACCGCTCAGGAAGTTATTGCGGCCTTAAAAGAGGAGTCTAAAAAGCCAGAGTTTGCGGATTACAAAGAAATAGTTTTTTGCGGTTACGGCGAACCGACCGAGCGTCTTGATGTTCTTCTTGAAGTTGCGGCGTTTATAAAAAAAGAGCTAAAAAAGCCCACAAGATTGAACACTAACGGCCTTGGCGATTTGGTGAATCAAAAATCGATAGCTCCGCTCTTGGCAGGAAAACTTGACGTAGTTTCAATCAGCTTGAATTCGAGCGACCCCGATATTTACGAAAAGACCGTTCGCCCAAAATTCGGAAAAAAATCTCATGCCGCTCTTATAAAATTCGCCAGCGACTGCACGAAATTTGTTCCGCGAGTCGTTCTCTCCACCGTTGCGACCACGATTTCTGCCGAGGACGAAAAAAAATGCACAGAAATCTGCCACAAAATCGGTGCCGAACACAGAATCCGCGAGTTTGAAATAATCGAAAAATCCTAACCTTTTCTCGGCTTATAGTATTTTCATCTGCTTTCGGCTATAATTTCTAGGCAAAAAGCAGGGGCTTCCCCTTTTTACTTGGAGAAAATTATGTCGCGAGAAAAAATCGTTGTTCTTGACTTTGGCTCTCAGTACGCACATCTTATTGCAAAAAGATTCCGTGCGCTGGGATATTATTCAGAGATTGCGTTGCCTTCCGCGGAGCTTTCCGTTTTTGAGAATGCTAAGGGCGTGATTATGAGCGGCGGACCTAGCTCTGTTTATGAAGAGAACGTCCCTGAATTCAATGAGAAAATTCTTGACTTGGAGATTCCTGTTTTGGGCTTGTGCTACGGACATCAGCTCATGGCAAAAACTTACGGCGGAAACGTTGGCAAAGCCGAGGTTGGGGAATTCGGAATCGCACATTTGACGCAGACCGACGCAGGAAAGTCGTCTCCGCTTTTTAAGGGCATCTCGCCGGAGACTCAGGTTTGGATGAGCCATCAGGACGGAGTTCTTTCTTTGGGCGAGGGATTTGAAGTAATCGGAACTACGAAAGACTGTCCTTTTGCGGCCGTGCAGAATCTTTCAAAAAAGCGGTTCAGCTTGCAGTGCCACTGTGAAGTTAAAGACACGCCGGAGGGAAACAAGATTTTTGAGAATTTCGCGCAAATCTGCGGAATGAAGAAAAACTGGGACGAAGACACCGTTTTGAACGTAATTCTTGAGAATATCAAAAAGGACGCCGGCGACAAGAACGTTCTCTTGTTTTTGAGCGGCGGAGTTGATTCTACAGTTGCGTTCGCACTTTTGAACAAAGCTCTCGGACAGGAGCGCGTGCTCGGCCTTCACATTGACAACGGATTTATGCGAAAGAACGAGTCTCAGAACGTTGCAAAGGCTTATCACGACCACGGATTCAATAATTTTATTGTTGAGGATGCCAGCGAGAGTTTTCTTGCGGCGATTCGCGGACTTACCGACCCGCAGAAAAAACGTATGGCGGTTGGCGAGAACTTTATTGCCGTTCGAGACGCTGTTGTAAAAGCACAGAATCTTGATGAATCAAAATGGATGCTCGCTCAGGGAACTTTGTACCCGGACATCATCGAGTCGGGCGGAACGAAAAACTCAAAGACAATCAAAACGCATCACAACCGCGTTGACGGAATTCAAAAACTTATTGCAGCCGGAATGATTATCGAGCCGCTTAAGGACCTTTACAAAGACGAGGTTCGCTCAATCGGAAAGAAAATCGGGCTTGCAGACGAGCTTGTTATGCGTCATCCTTTCCCAGGACCGGGGCTTTCAATCAACGTTCTTTGCAGCGACGGAAACTTCTCCGAAAAAGACAAAGAAGAGTTTGAAAAGGCTCAGAAAGAGCTTGACGGAGTTCAAATCACTCAGTTCTGTCCAAAATGCACTGCCGGCATGAAGCGTTCGGTTCTTCCTGTTCGTTCTGTTGGCGTTCAGGGGGATTTTAGAACGTACAGATTCCCGGCTTGCCTTACTTTTGCGGATGAGGGCGACGGTTTCTTCCATTATCCAGAGAAACGTGAGAAGGTTGAGTCTGCTTCTTCTAGCATTACGAACAGTGCGACTTACCTTAACCGCACGGTAATCAAGTTGTACCAAAAGCCAGCTTTGAAGGACGAGGATTTTAAATTGCAGGAAGGATATTGCGACAAAGCTCGTCTTGACCAGCTCCGGGAAGTTGATAACATCGTTTTGACGGAACTTCACAAAAACGGATTGTACCACGAGATTTTCCAGCATCTTACGATTGATTTGCCTTATGCGGCTCAAAAAGATCACGCAAGCTTCGTGCTTCGTCCAGTAATCAGCGAGGATGTAATGACAGCGCGTTTTGCTTGGTTCGAAAAGAGTGTGATTACAGAGATTGCAAGAAAAATTTCTGAATTGCCTTTCGTTGACGCATTGTTCATCGACGCGACCAACAAACCGCCTGCAACTTTTGGCTGGGAGTAGGCGCGGAAGAGTTTACTTTGAGATTTTAAGTTTACTTTGCCGCGCTCCGCAAGTTTTCGTTAGAAAACTTGCGGGTGAGCCCGTCTAAAAACTTCGTCATGCCGAATTTATTTCGGCATCTCGTCTATAATATTACAGCACAGTTCTCAGCCTTCATGCCAGAAAACTCAAAATTCAGCCTGATAATTATTAATTTTCTATACGTCCAGGTTTTCTTTTGCCACAAATTCGTATTTCTGAATGCCAAAAAGATTTTTGCACAAGCCCTTAACGTATTCAAAACCGCCGTTGTAGTAGATTTTGCCGCCGGCTGTGGTTACGTAAGTGATTTTTTTTGCTTTGCACAAGCCTACGGCTTCGTTCTGCTCGTTGTAATAAAAAGTAAGCCCCGAGACAGAGACGTTTTCAAAATAAATCTTTAAAATCGCAGGAAAAGACATGTCCCAGAACGGGGTGGCGATTACGATTTCTTCGGCTTTTGCAAACTGTTTTGCGTACTTAAAAATTTCGTTTGAGTAATTGCCTTTTGAAACTAGCTCGCTCCTAAAATCAAGACTTTCCCGTTTTAGCGGCAAGATTTCTTCTTTTTCAAGATTCACTTCCTCAATTTCGTCCTGCGGAAACTTCGCCAAAATCGGGCGAGCCAATTCAAGCGTCCGTGAGTTTTTCCTGACGCAAGCATTCACAAAAAGAATCATATAAAAATCCTCCAGTCAAATTTTCCAATGCCAGTAATTTACTTCTGAATTCCGCATAATTTCCATTCTCCGCTTTCCGAATCCTTGAGTTCGTGCGGCTTAAAATGGGCTTTGTAGCTCATCTCTTTGCAGTCTGCTATCCAGTAGCCAAGATAATAAAAATCAAGGCAGTTTTTCGCGCAATAAAAAATCTCCTGCAGAATCGAAAAAGTTCCAAGACTCCGCTTCATAATTTCTTCATCTGTATCGTAAAAAAAATAATTTGCCGAAAGCGAAGTTTTTCCTTCGTCAAGAACGCTTGTTCCCACGAGTTTTCCGTCAAGAAAATAGTCCATGTTGAACGTTCCGCAAAAAATCGGTGAGTCCAATCGTTTTCCATCTATAGACATAAGTCCGTTCATCATCAAAAGTTCTTCTTCAACTTCCCTGAGCGTTTTTTCTTTGTTCGGCTCGTGCCTTTTGTCATATTTTTGAAGCAGGCGAATTTTTTCTGATGAATAAAAATCGTTTGGATTTTTAGTGATTTTTATTTCGATGTCCTGATTCTTTTTTAGCACGGCTTTCTGACTTTTTGACGGAATGAAATCTTCCGGGCGCACCCTGATTCCTACGCACTTTTTGCAGTTCGGGCAGGTTTCGCGGTAAATTATGTCGGCATTCCGCCTGTAACTTTCGCTCAGTAAAAAATCAAAAGCTACTTTTTGCGGTTCTGCCACATTTCCCACGATATGCAACGATTCGTCGGGGGCCGGAAACAAAAAAATATCAGCTTCGGAGGTTTTTCCCTCAAAATATCCGCAAGGCGACTTGTATAAATTCATAACTATCCCCAAAACTTAAAATTAAGTGAAAAAAAATCTGAAAGTATTTGTTTTATATTAATTCATAGTTTATAATAAGTCGATGTCAAATTTTTACGTTGATGGCATCGTGATAAAATAAAAATCTGCAAGATTCATTTTTGGAGGAGAACATGCCTGTTAACGAATCTGAGACCGCGATTTACGGAAAAAAAGTTTTCTTCTTGAACCCATCTTATACTCTTGAGCAATATATAATCGAGCGTCTTCGTACAATGGAATATGAAGTTTATGTTTTGACTGACTATAAAATTACGAAAAATGTTTTTTTGAAAAATCCTGATTCAATATGTTTTATAAATCCTGATGCTCAGTTGACTTACACTGGTTGGGCAAATTTTGTAAAATCTTTTGCAAGAAATCCCGGACTTGCGTCTGTAAAATTCGGGGCGATTTCTGAAAAAATGAAGGCGAACGCAATTGACAGTTTTAAGTCTTCTTTGCCGCTCGAAGCTGGTTTTAACATGCACGCGGATGGCGAGGATGAGGAGACTTTTAGATTTATAGTCAAGGCGATGGATCAGCTAAAAGTAAAGGGCTTAAGACAGTATCTTCGTGCGTCGTGCAAAGATGATAAATCTGCTGAATTTTTCTGGACGGAAAATACTATTATGCACAAACTCAAGCTGATTGATATTTCGGCGGTTGGCGTTGCAGCGTTGCTTCCTGGAAAAAATTATAATATTCTCGCCGGAAAACAGGAAATTTCCCATGCAGTTCTTGTGCTTGCTGGCAAACAGTACAGTGTTGATGTTGATGTAAAGATGCTCAAGCCTGATGGCGTAAATTTTACGGCTGTCTTTATGTTCAGAATGAATATTGACAAAAAAGTTCTTTCGCACATAAGAAATTATATTTCTGTATCTCTCAATAAAAAACTTTTTGCAAGCATTGAAGGCCTTCCTGTAGATAGGCACGATTATAATAATGAGCAATAACGGGGGCGGCGAAACTTAGTTTTAGAGTTTAAGTTGATTTTGCCGCCCCCCGCCAGTTTTTGAAAAAAAACTGGCGCTTCACTCCGAATCTTTTCTGAAACGACAAAGTTCACCTTTAGAATTTAAGTTGATATTGTCGTTCCCCGCAAGTTTTCATAGAAAACTTGCGCTTCACTTTGAGTCGTATTTGAGGCGGCCGAGTTTGCTTTTAGAATTTGAGTTTTGTTTTATCGCACCCCACCAGTTTTCAAGGAAAACTGGTGCTTCCCTTTGAGTCGTTTATGAAGCGGCCGAGTTGACTTTTAGAATTTAAGTTGATATTGTCGTTCCCCGCAAGTTTTCATAGAAAACTTGCGCTTCACTTTAAATCTTTTCTGAAGCGGCGGAGTTTGCTTTTAGAATTTGAGTGAATTTTGCCGCCCCGCAAGTTTTTTACTTGCTGTCACCCCGAACTTGATTCGGGGTCTCTTTGCAATTTTAAAATTTAAACTGATTTACCGAATCTTTTCCGCTCAGAATAATCCATCTTATGTGATTCGGATTTTCGCCTTCCTGCGAAAAATATTTTTTGTAAACAGCCAAAATCTGCTTTGCCGTTACGGCCTGAACCTCTGCAGAGCGATGCAAATACTGCGTTGCTGAATCCCTGTAAATCAAACTTGAGCTAATGTTGCTTGCAATTCCAGACGAGTTTTGTGACGAACTGAACAAACTCGTAATGTACTTGTTTTTGTAATTGTCGAGTTTTTCTTCAATTTCTGCTTCCGTTTTTGGAAACGAGTTTAATGCATCGTATACAATCTTTTTGATATTTTCTTTTTCAGTCACTTTGTAAAGCGAAATGGCTCCGAGCAACTTTCTTCCGCCTATAATTCCGCAGCCGACCGAATAAAGCGCGCTGTGTTTTTCTCTAACTTCGGCAAATAAAATATCGTCAAGATACATTTCTGTGATTGCAAAAGGAACATATTCTTCGCTCGTGCGCTCTGGGCATTTAAAAATTCCCGCAATGTAGCCGATTTCGCCGGCTTGCTCGTTTGAAATATAAACATTTTCACCGTTGCACGTCAAATCTGAAATTTCTGGGCGGGCGTAAGGTTTTTCTTGGAGAGAGCCAAAATATTTGTCCAAAATCGAAGTGATTTTTGACTGTTCGTCAGAAGAAAAATTTCCTACAATAACGAAACTTATTCGCTTTGAATTCAAAAGTTCTTTGTGAAGATTTTTTACGTCGTCGAGCTTGATATTTTTGAGCGATTCTTCCGTTGCGCTCGTGAACGAAGCGTACTGATGATTTTTGTATACGTTCTTTGCAATTGAAAGGCTCAAAAGGCTTTCCGGCGAAGCGAGTGTTCTGTGCACGCTTGCTTTTTCGTCGGTCATTTGCTGTTCAAAATCTTTTTCAAGGAAAAGTGGATTTAAGATATTGTCCGCAAAAATTCCGAGAGTCTCTTCAATATCGCGTTTGATGCAAACTAATGCCACCGCAGAAAAATCTTTTCCGCTTGAAGCCCCGATTGAAAAACTCTTGTCGTATGAAAGTTTTTGCAAATCGGCGTATGGATAATTTTTGCTTCCGTGAAGCATGAGCTGTAAAGTGATGTCTTCAAGACCGCTTTTTTCTGGCGAAATAAATGGAACTCCGCCTTCAATCAACATTCTTGCAACTGCAATTTTGCTTCCCACATTTTTTTTGAAAACAACGTTGATTCCGTTCGAAAGTTTTGCGTATGAAAAATCGTTGATGTTGTTGTCGTAATACGGTTCTGATTTTGGCGACGATGCGCACGAAATTGAAAGCGCGGAAACTAAAAATGCAGAAAAAGCAGCCAAAATAATTTTTGAGATTTTCATTTATTTTCTCCTGTCAAAGCGTTCTTTTGATTTCCCCACCAGTAGGCATTTTCTTGGGTCAAGATTTCGTATCCGTCTTTTTCAAATTCTGCTTTGTATTTTTCAAAATTTGCAGGATTCAATGAGACAAGAAGGATAGCCGAATCATTCAGAATGTATTTTGAAATAAAATCCTGAATGTCTTTTTGAGTGACTTTTGAAATATTTTTCGTGTAGTCAAAAAAATAGTCTGCCCCGCAAGAAGCCCAAATTCCAGAGAGGGAGGCAAGAATTCCTTCCGCTGTTTCTGTCTGATAAATTTGTGCGTCTTCCATTCTGCGCACCGTCATTTTTATTTCGTCTTCCGTAAAAGAGTCCGCCTGCAACATTCTAGGAATTGTTTTTTGGCGGAGTGTCTTCAAAAATTCATTTGCTTGCTTGACCGGCGTTAAAGCTTGGTTTGGAAGCATTGCCGCATAAAAGCCGATTTGTCCGCTTGCCCGCTGCGTTGAATAATATCCGCCTGTGTAGTCGGAGTCTTGAATCATAAGCGATTTCTCTTCCGTGAGCGAGTTTGCAAAAAATCCGCTCGGATCGTTCAGAAGCGTGCTCCAAACGTCTGCGCCGTATGTGTCTTGCTGGTCGGTTTCGCCATCTGGTCCACGAAGAATATAATTTACGTTTATGTAGTGCGGAGATGTGTTCGGATTTGCGTAAACTATCTTTTTTACGTTGTTTGTTGGGTTTTTGGTCGGCACCTTTATTTTTGGCACGTCCGTTTTTGGATTTTTCCAATCGCCATAAATTTTTTTTACGTATTTTAAGATTTGTTCGTGATTTACGTCTCCGCCAACAAAAATCGCCGCGTTTTCTGGAACGTAATACGTATTTTGGATTTCTTTCAGCTGTTCTACAGTAGCATTTTTTACGACTTCTGGAATTCCGCTTGAATCGAGTTGCCACGGATAATCCGGGAATAGATGTTTTGAAAGTCCCGCAAAGAGAATTCTTCCTGGCTGTGTGTAGTAGCCCATGATTTCTGCAAGAACTACGCCTTTTTCGTTTTTAAGCTCGGTTTCGTCCATTTTTGGAGTTCGCACTGCATAAGACCAGAATTCCAGTCCGTCGTAAACGGATTCTGCGGGAATCGTAAAGAAATAATTTACGCGGTCCAGCCCCGTAGTTCCGTTCCAATCCGAAACGCCGAGTTTGTTCATTGCTTCTGTGCATTCGCGTTCGTTTGCGTATTTTGCGTTGCCTTTGAACATCATGTGCTCGTAAAGATGGAAAAGTCCTGCACTTTCTGGAGTTTGCGTTACGGCTCCGCCGCGGATTGCGATTTCAACGTATGCGAGTGGGGCAGAGTTATTTTCTGCCACAAAAAGTTCAAGTCCGTTTTCAAGTTTGTAGCGGTAAACTCGTTCAAAACTTGTTTTTTCTGCAAACAAAAATGAAATACTTGAAATGACTAAAAATAATAATAAAATTTTTTTGATTTTTTGCATGATAGAATTTTAACACAATTAAACTTTAAAAGTTATAGATTGCGGAAAAATTTTCAAAGTTCCGAATGGCTCAAAATATTTTTTTTAGATTTTTTGATGTAACCCTTACGGAGAAGTGCGGTTTGTATTAGTGATTGCAAGAGCAAGAAACACAAAGTGTTGCTTTGTATTTTTCATAACAATCATTGCAGTTTTCACGATGACAAATTTTTCATCATTTTCTGCATCCTCCTCTCCTTTTGGGAGCCTGCCGTACGTTGTGCGACAGGCTCTTTTTTTGTTTTGTAGAATTAAGGGAACCTCTAAAAAAAATTCAGTTTTTAGAGGTAGCTTTGAAACTTAAACCTTAAACTGATTCAGTTTTTCGCTCATAACATCAATGTTGCCTTTTGTTTCTTTTGCGAGGTCGGCAACATTTTGAGTCGCATTCCTGATTTCTTGGGCACCGGCCGTCATTTCGTCCATGCTTCCGAGAATCGTTGAAGAAATCTGCGTTACAGTATTCATGTCGTTGATAACATTTTTGATTCCGTCCTGCATTCCGCGGGCTTTGTCTTGAACGCCAGCCGACTGTTTTTTTATGCTGCCGAGAGATTTAAAAACCTGCTCCGAAGCCGTTTGCTGCTCTTCCATTGCATTCGTGATTTCGTGGATAATTCTGTCCGTAGTGCTGAGCTGCTCTACAATTGCACCGAAAGCCGTCTGAGATGACTGTGAGAGCGAAACGACATCTTGAATCGAACTTGTGATTCCAGAAAGCTCGGCTGAAATATTTTTTGACTGCACTCCAGAATTTTCCGCAAGTTTTCTGATTTCCTCGGCAACTACGCTGAATCCTCTGCCGGCACTTCCTGCGTGTGCAGCTTCAATTGCGGCGTTCATCGCGAGAAGGTTTGTTTCTGATGCAATTTGAGAAATAACTTTGTTCGCGTCCATGAGCGTCTTTGACTGTTCCGCAATCTGGTTTACTTTTTCGCTTACGTTTCCGAGTTTTCCCCTTCCGTCGTTTACGGTGGCTCCCAATTCAGAGAAACTGCCTGACATTTTTTTTACGGAAGTGGTTACGCTCGAAATGTTTCCGAGCATTTCTTCTATAGCGGCCGAACTTTCGTTGATTCCCGACGTCTGATTTTCGATGAGCGAGAACAATTCTCCGACGTTCTCGGAAGAAATATCCAATACGGAAGATGTGTTCTGAACCGCGTTCGACTGGTTTTCTGACTGTTTTCGCACCGATTCAATGTTTGCAAGAATTTCTGCCGTGGCGCTTGCCGACTGATGCGCGTTTGAGCCGAGATTGAATGCGGCTTCATCAAGATTTTTGTGATTTTCTTTGAGCTGAATAATAATTCCGTTCAAAAGTTCTATAAACTTGTTTACGCCCCAGGCAAGGTGAGAATATTCATTGTTGCCTTGCACCGGAATTCTGAACGTAAGGTCTGCCGTGCCGGACGAAAGGTCGTCGATGGCTTTGGAAACGTTGTTCATTGGTTTTATCATATATCGTATGATAAATAATAGAAGAAGAATTAGGATTATGGACGTTCCAGCCACAACGCTTATAAATACTCTTGAAAATATGTGTTCTTTTACCATATTTATAAGCTCGACTTTTTTTGCCATGAAGATTGTGGTCAGGAAGTTGTCTTCGTTGTCTTGTATCGGAAAGTAAACTCCGATGTATTTTATGTTGTTGATTGTTGTGACTTTTGAAGTGATTTCACCGTTTTTTGCCGCGAGAATCGGGCTGTTGTCTTCGATTTTTGTTCCAATCATGCCTTTGAGCGTCGTGTAGATTCTGTATTCACCGTCAAAAATTGTGGCTTCGCAGGCCGTGTATGAATGAATTGTATCTAGAAGCTCAGCGTTCGTTACGGTTTTTACTGCTATTAGCGCGCCGAAAATTCCGTTTTTGTTTTTGAGCGGCACTCCGACGTATGTAACTACATCTTGTCCGAGCTTAAAAAAATCACTTTTTACGTTTCCTTTGAGAACTTCATCTACGATTTCTTTTTTGTCGAATGTTCCGTAGCGTGAGTCTGAGACCTGATTTCCGTTGATGTCATAAAATACAGAAGCCCTCGTGCCGTAATAATAGGTTGCCCGAAGAGCTAGCACTTGCAGAACCTGCTGATTCCATCCTTCGTTTTCATTGTGGATTTCAGCATAAAAATCAGCCATGAGCCGAACGTCTTTTGTAAGGACTTCGCATGAGTAATCGATTTCTTCTTGTGCTATAGAAAGCTGGGATTCAATTTCATCCGTAAAATAGCCCGAAAGCTGACCGGTCAGTTCTTTGTTTACAATCAAAATTAGAACTGCAGAGTAGACGAGTAGGGCAATAGCGATTAAAAGACAGATTAATTTTGAAATGGATTTTCTTTTTTTCATATTTATGGCTCCGTGTTTTAAAATTTTTTATTTGTGTATTTTGAAAATAGTTAAAATTCTGTTTTTTCTATAAGATTGTCTTAAAAGTGACATTTTTTCAATTTTCAGAACAAACCTATGTTAATTATCGCACCGTTTTGTTAGTATTTCTATTATTTTTTTCGGTTAGATTTTACCTAACTTCGAAAATCTTCATGTCAAGCACATTATTGTGAACTTGTTGTGTCAAAAAATCGTATGGCGATTCGCTTCGGCGTTTCTATAAAAATAGATGACGACCGTAATGGGTATCCGACTCCCTACGGTCGCGAACGGTCGAAATTATTTTTCTGCCCCGCCTACGCTACTGCCCATACGATTTTTGGTCAGCTTTTTCGGGAATGTGGTTGCCATGAGAAAAGTTTGTAGACAGGAGTTGAAAAAATTATGAATTTTATTGATGTTGAAATGCCTAAGGCGGGCGACACTGTTGTTGTAGGAATGAGCGGTGGCGTTGACTCAACTTTGGTTGCGACTCTCCTAAAAGAGAAGGGCTGCAATGTGATTGGCGTTACGATGGCTCTTTGGAAAGGCGATTTGCCTCCGCTTCCGAACGGACAAAAGCTTCACAGTTCGTGTTACGGACCTGACGAGAACGAGGATATTGAGCAGTGCGAGAAATTCTGCAAAGAGCATGGAATCGAATATCATGTGATTGACGTAAAAGATGAGTATCACAATCAGGTCCTTGAATATTTTAAGGCTGAATACCGTGCCGGAAGGACGCCGAATCCTTGCATTCGCTGCAATTCGCTCATAAAATTCGGCGCGCTTTTAAAAGGCGTTGAGAACATGGGAATTCATTTTGACTGGTTCTGCACTGGCCATTACGCAAAAATCGTTCATCCAGAGACAGGACTTTGGGGAACTGACGAAAAACCTGCGATGATTGCTTGCGCGACTGATATTACAAAAGACCAGGCTTATTTCTTGTACAGAATTCCTAGCAAAACTCTTGAAAAAGTTCGCTTTCCCCTCGGATTCACCGAAAAGAAAAAGGTTTTTGAAATGGCAAAGGAACGTGGACTTGCTGCGGCTGAGCGAAAGGAAAGCCAGGATTTTATTCCGCCTGAATTCTTCAATGAACTTTTTAAGGACAAACCTGGTGTTCCTGGCGACATAATCGATTTGGACGGTCATGTTCTCGGTCATCACAAGGGAATTGAGCATTATACTATCGGGCAGAGAAAAGGACTTGGAATCAGTTCTACCAGGCCGCTTTACGTTCATTCGATTGACGCAAAGAAGAATCTTGTGGTTCTTGCCGACAACGACGATTTGCTTTGCAGCGGTCTTATTGCTGATGATTTTGTTTGGCCTGCCGGCGTTGCTCCAAAAGAAAAATTTGAGGGAATGGTAAAAATCCGTTTGGCTTCAAGACCCGTAAAATGCACGATAGAGCCTTACACTCCGCTTGAAGGTGAGTCGTTCAACGGAGATGCGTACAAGTTTACTTTTGCGGAATCTCAGAGGGCCGTGGCACCTGGACAGAGTGCCGTAATCTACATAGACGGCGTGATTTCTGGCGGCGGAGTTATAAATAAGAGTCTTCAAGAAAAATAAACTTTTGTTATAAACAAAAGAAAAATCGGAAATTCTGCTGATTTTTGGAAATTTTTGGACAAAAAACGGAAGTAACCAATATAGATGCAAATCTGGAGGTTATTTTATGAAAAAAGTAAGTGGAATTTTCCGATTTTGGAGTATTGTTGCAGGAATTTCTTCGTTCGTGCTGGCCAGTTTTCTTCCTGTTTCGTGCAAAATGACCGAAGACGGAATTACGATTGACGATGCCGACGTTGAAGCTCCTGCAATTGTTTCTTTTCGTGTAGAAAGTGCTGAGCGGGTAAAAATCGTCTGCTCCAAAAAAATTGAATTTGAAAGTCTTGCCCTTTCTAAGTTTGGAAGCAAAGAGCCTGCCGGGGAGGTTTCTGTTTCTTATGATGAATCTGGTGCGTCTGCGGCGATTTTGTTTGCCCAACCGACTCTCGTCGGCTCAAAATATGTTCTTTCGGGCATTATAAAAGATTCTCGCGGAAATACATTGGAATTTACTAAGCCGTTTGTTGGTTTTAACGCAAATCCTGCTCGTTTGGTTTTGAGCGAAATTCGGCCTGGCTCATCTGGAAATAAAGTTGAATTTGTGGAAGTTTATGCTCTTTCGGACGGAAATGTTTCGGGGCTTTCGATTGTGAGTGGACTTTATGGCGAAAAAAAGAGATATCATTTCCCTTCTGTTGAAGTGTCTAAAGGTGAGTACATAACGGTTCACATGCGCACAAAAGATACTGAAAAAGATAAGTGCATTAATGAGACGGGAAGTGAGCTTTCGCGTTCGTCAGCTACTGATTCGTCTTCATCACGTGATTTGTGGAAGTCTACGAGTGAGCGTTATGTGGCTTCAAAGGATGTTCTTGCCCTGATGAAAGACTCAGACGGAACTCTTCTTGATGCGATTTTGTATTCTCAGAGCGGTAATAACGAGCCGTGGAAAAGTAATGTTCAGAAAGCAATTGCTAAGGCTGCCGTTGAGTCTGGCGTTTGGACTGGTGGCGTAGAGCCTTCTGAAAATGGTTTTGCAGACAACATTACGAACGCCGCAACTAGTCGCTCACTTTCAAGACAGAATATTGCGGAACTTTCTAAAATGAAAGAAATCCCTGATGTTATTCCTGCAGGTCCGTCTGATTGGCTGGTCGTAAAAACAGTTACTCCTGGAATGAAAAATAGCAGTGAGCCTTACGTTAAGAAATAAGGTGACATTCTAAAAACTGTGCTGTCGAATGAAAATCTGTTTTTAGATTTCTAACGCAGATAAACACGGACATTCGCAGGTGGGGCGGAGATAATTATTAAAAATATGTTCTCTTTTACGGTATCTGCGTCCTATCTGCGTGTTTCTGCATTCATCTGCGTTAAAAACTTATTTTCATTGGCTGTCATTCCCGTTCTTGACTTGGTGACTTTGCTTTTTTAGCATAGGGGCACCTCGAAAAACTGAAGTTTTTCGAAGTGTCCATAGTCTATTTTAAGAATGGGTTGACTTTGCCGTTTCTCATAGTAAAATGTATTCGTAAAAAGTATGAAAATTCAAAAGTTATTCAAATTTGTGCCAGACGAATACGACGTCACAAGCAAAAAATTTATTCCGTGCTATGATGATTTTTATGGAACTATCACTAAAATGATAACTTCCAATATCAGTCAGCCTGGGTCAATTCTTGATTTAGGAGCGGGGTCCGGGCTTCTTTCGCGGTTTTGGTTTCAGGAATTCCCTAATTCAGAGTTCGTGCTTCTTGACCGTTCCGAAGATGCGTTAAAAACTGCCCGAAAGCGTTTTTTTGAATTCAACAACGTAAGCTATCGCACGATGGATTACACAAAGGACTTTCCTGCGGAACTTTTTGATGCTGTAATTTCATCGCTTTGCGTAAATAATATCGATAACGAGCGCAAGCCAATTCTTTTTAAGAAGATTTTTGAAAAACTCCCGGAAGGCGGAATTTTTGTTGATTATGACCAGTTCACTTCAAAATCAGAAAAAGTTTCTGTAATGGCCGACAAATATTGGGAAAAGCAGATTTCATTCCGTGGGCTTTCGGCTCAGGACGCTTTTCGCTGGAACGGAAACAGAAATCTAAAAAATGAGTGTTCCGTTCATCAGATGATTGAAATGCTGGAAAATGCAGGCTTTAAGGAAGTTGATTGCATTTATTCTTACGAGAAATTTGCGGTCATAATTGCAATAAAATAGAAGATTCCTTTCCTGATTTACTGACGAATCTTAATAATTCTGATATTATCGGCATGAGATATTTTTTTTATGAGGATAATTTATGTCAGAACTTTTAGCACCGGCAGGAAATATTGAAGCTTTGGACGCTGCAATCGGCGAAGGTGCGGATGCAGTTTATCTTGGATTGAAAAGTTTTAACGCTCGTTTACGCTCATCAAATTTTGCATGGAATCAGTTTGAGGCTACCGTTGAGAGTCTTCATCGTCAGAACAAGAAAATTTATGTTACTGTAAATACCGTAAGTGAAGAGAGGGAACTTGAGAGACTTTACAGATTCCTTTCCTATTTGAACAAAATTGGTCCGGACGGTCTTATCGTACAGGATTTTGGCGTTGTTCGAATGTGTCAGGAATTCTTTCCGAACCTTGAACTTCACGGTTCAACTCAGATGAACGTTGAGAGTGCGGCTGGAGTGAACCTTTTGAGCCGAGAGGGACTGAAGCGAGTCGTTGTTGCACGTGAGCTTGGCCTTGAGGAAGTTAAAAAAATCAAGCAGAGCACGAACGCTGAGCTTGAGATGTTCGTTCACGGCGCACTTTGCGTAAGCGAGAGCGGTCTTTGTCTTTTTTCAAGTTTTCTTGGCGGAAAATCTGCGAACCGCGGAATGTGTACGCAGGCTTGCCGACGTTTTTATACGGCTGATAGCGAAAGCCGTGGCGAGACTCAGGGATATTATTTTTCTCCGTGCGACTTGCAGCTCATTGAGCATATTCCGGATCTTATGGATATTGGAATTGACTCATTCAAAATCGAAGGCCGCATGAAGAGTGCGGAGTACGTTGGCTCTGTCGTTGCCGCTTACCGATACCTTATGGATCACTATCAGGAAGACCGAAAAGGCGCGCTTGCAACTGCAAAGCGTATGCTTTCGACAGATTTTGCGCGCTCAAAAACAAATTATTGGTACAACTTTAAGACGAACGATGAGGGCGTTGAAAAAGCCGGCAGTTTGATTCTGAACCCGAATCAGGCGGGCGGAACTGGAATCTATCTTGGAAAGATTATTGCGGTTGAAGCTCCGAATGATGAAATAAAAAGTAAGGTCCGAGAATCTGCTGTTTTGCAAGAAGGTATTGATGCCGAGCCTGATGTTCCGCAGGTTGTAATGGCTCGTGTTGAGGGCGGAAGTTATGAGCCTGATCCTGGCGATTCAATTCGATTGCACAAAAACGATGATACTGGTCGTGTGAGCCACAAAGTTCGCGGTGTTTACATTGATGATGACGGTCGTCGCTGGATTGACATTCCTCGCGGATTCAAGCACGGCGACGAGGTTTATCTTCTCCAGACAAAGGCTATGTCTAAACGCTATCCTCGCGTGCTTCCTCGCGACATTGGAAAGTATCGTCAGCAACCGGGCGCGGAGGTGCTTCCTGTTCTTGACCTTACCCCGATTCAGAAGAACGAACTTTCTTATTTTCCTGCGGGCGTTTATATTCAGGTTTCTACCGTGGAAGATGTTTTTGCGGCTTTGCCGTTCCATCCGGTTCGCGTGGTTCTGGAACTTACAAACGAAGTTCGCGAAGATTTGATGAACCACAAGACGACTTTGCCGTTCTCAAAAAAGCAGATTGTAATTTCGCTTGACCCATATTGCCCGGCTTCAAAAGAAGATGAGCTTTCTCAGACTCTTGACCAGCTTGTTGCTGATGGATTCAAGACTTTTGTGGTAAACAATGTTGCTCACATTGCAATGCTCCGTGGAAAAGGTGCGAACGTTATTGCGGGACCATATCTCTACACTTTCAACCGTTGGGCAGTTTCTTGGCTCGAAAACCAAAACATCGGTGCGTTTATCACACCTCTGGAAAATTCATGGGACAATATAAAGGCAACTTACGAAATGAACGTGCGAGACCGCGTTATGATTACGGTTTACGCATATCCGGCATTGTTCCGAATGCGTTTTAAATTGCCGGAAAGCTATGATTTTATGTACTTTAAGGATAAGGAAGAAATGATTTTTAAGATTTCTACAACTTCCGATGGTACGGTTGTAATGCCAGAGAATCCGTTCTCGGTTGCGGACAAAGTAAGTATGCTGAATACGGATGGATTTAACAGAATCCTTATTGATTTTTCAAAGACAAAGTTGACTCGCCAAGAAATGAAGGGCATTACGACTTCAATGTTGAAAAAACAGCCTGTTCCTGAAACGTCAAGATTTAATTGGCGCGACGGTTTTTATAATCCTGAGCGGATTGAAGAGTACAAAGCCATGAACGAGCGAGCTTCTGAACGAAAATCTCAGGAGCGTTACGGCGGTTATGGAAAGAACCGTGGTTCTTATAATTCAGGTGGATACGGCCGTGGCGGAAATAAACGCGGAAACGCGACTGGAGGAAGAGGACGCTCTCCGCGTTCATCAAAAAAACGCTAAGATTCTATTACATCGAATAACGGAATCTGTAATTCTCTGACACAGATAGCCACAGATACACACAGATAGGACACGGATTTTCTATTCTATCTGTGTCTTATCACTGTTCATCTGTGTTAATCTGTGTCAATAAACTTCAGACGAAATCTTGTGTCTGTTTAGAATACAGCCTCCTCTTCTTCTGGAATTTCAAATTGGTCGTAATCTTGCTCAATTTCGTTTCGTATTCCTGCAGCTGCTGTTGCAAGGTTTTCCATTTCTTTGGCTTCCTGGGAGAGAGGTGCGTTTTGGTTTTGTTCGTCAGCCTTTTTGTTTTCTGCCTTAAAGTCAACGTGTTCCGCAACGATGTAGGTTTTGCTAAAATTTTTTCCGTTGGTCTTCCATCGGTCTTGCTTTAACTTTCCTACGATTCTTACGCCTCGTCCTTTTACACCATTTTTTATTACGCGCTCGCAAAAGTTCGGACCGTTCGCATAAACGTCGTAATATCCTACTTCGGAAGCGAAATTTCCGTTGCGGTCTTTGTAATATTCGTTAATGGCTACGGACATTACTGCGTATTTTGTGCCCCAAGGTCTTTCCTTTCCTTCGCTGTCACGGGTGAGGCGACCTTCAATAATTACTTGATTCAAACATGCCATTTAAAACTCCATTGTACTCGGCCGAGTTTTTTTGATTTAGAGGATTCCTTTTGTAAGCGTTTTTTGCTTACATAATAGTTACTTCCGTTTTTGAGGATGGAATTTCAAAAAAAAGATAAAAAAAAATAAAATAATAACGAGAAGTTATATTTTATGTCGAAAAATGCAAAAAAAATACCCAAAACGCGATTAAGTTCACTTTTTGGGATTCATGCTTATTTTATGTTCAGCGTAGGAATGTTTTTAACCAGCTTTACGATGTAAAGTTTTGTGTACATTAGAAGTGCGTCATGCTCACCGATTTTTTGCATTGCAGGTGCTTTGCAAAGTGTTGCTGCAATTGCATTTACACGGTCAGGTGTAAAACCAGAAGGCTTCATTGTTCGCAAAACCGTTCTTATGTAGTCGCGGATAAGGCAGTTCACGTCTTCCGTAAGGTTGTCGCTCTGGGTTTTTCCAATCAACTTGTTCCACATATGAAGATATGAGTCAAGCTCGCGGTCGAGAGTTGACGATGCAGGGACGAATGAACTTTCGGCTTCGCGTGCGGCTTCTCTAAGAGCTACTTTTTTAGAAACGCTTGAATGCTTTCCTGCAATCATTGCCATTTCTGCATCTTCATCACTCTTCTTTGATTCGTTTTCATGGTAAATCTCAGCACTTGTTTTTTCTGCTTTTCGGCGCTTTGATTTTGGCGGCCGCAAAATAAGTTTTGCAATCCAAGAGAAAACCGGTAGCGTATACCAGAATGGAAGCAAGATTTTTGTGTCGTTGTACAAATCTTGTCTGCTCATAAGCAAAAGTTCGCTGTACGGCATTAACGAGCCGCCTGCAAAAAGCGTGATGCGTTCTTCGCTGTTTTTTTCGTAACTGAGCAACGGAAGGAATGATGCCGTAAGGAGCGCGTGGAGAATCGGAGACTGAATTTCAATCTCGTTTTCAAGGCAAGCCTCAAAAGCCGCCTGCTCGTGCATTTCTGGAAGAACTTCGAAATTCTTCATGGCTGTCTGCCACTTTTGTTTTATTGCTTCCCGGACTGATGTTCTTGCGTCAGTGCAAAGACGCAAAATCAACTGTAAGACTTTTGATTTTAAGATAAAATAGCGTTTTTCGTTGTCTGCGACTTTGAAAACCAAAAGTTCTGGAAGTTCGTGAGAATCTCCGCCCTGAGTTTTTTCGTGCAAGAAATCTTTTAGTTCATCCTCGCTGAACTGTCCCAAAAGTGGAATTCCGTTCGTGTCTGTAAAACTTGCGATTGTTTCGTAAGTAAAATAATACGGAGGCTTGTCGAGAAGCTGTTCGAGGCACTTCAACGCGTTCTGTTTTTTTGTATTTACGACAGCTTTGTTCTTAAAATAGTTCGAGGCGATTTCAAGGACGTAAACTGCCTGCAAAAGTGCCGTGTCTTCCTGGGTAAAATCCTTTACTTTTTCAAAATCCTGTTTGATAAAATAGCAAAGTTGGTGCCAGAGATAAAAATTGTCCGTGGATTCGCTAAGAATGTCGATTGTCGCATCCTGTCGGTCGATGAACGCATTCAAGAAATTCTTGGAAGTCATCTCCTTGCCAGGGTTTGAAATACTTATTTTTTTGATGAAATAATCGTGATATTCATCTTTTCTCAGCATGTACTGAAGTTTTGCTAGAGAATCTTCAATGAGTATTTTTATTGAAATTGATGACGGAAAGAGAATTGCCGGAGCTTCATGAGGAAGTACCAGTCCGTAAAGAGTGCTGTCATTCAAGTTCTGATGGTCAAGGAATTTTCCAATCAAGTCTGACGCACTTTCTCTCGTTACGACTTCGCGCGGGGTTTTTTTAGGAAGGTCTGTCTCAGACGGAAACGGAAGAACCGGGCTGCCTGCAATTTCTGTGTAGCGTTCCGCAACTTTTTCGATATAAAAAGGAATTACGATGATTGACTGCTTTGTAGCTCCTGAATCAAAAATTACGATTTGTTTTGACAGGATAAGCTTGTCAAATTCGTTTTCAAGAGAGCCTGAAAGGTCTCGCAAGTACATCTCCAGCTGAGGAACTTCTTCAATATGATGCTCTGCATATTTTCTTATATATTCAGAGAACTCGTAATAATCAATAATTGCACTTTTTTGTTTTGATGCAAAGAATTTTAGCAATGAAAGAATGTTTGTTGTCGTAGCCATAATTTTTATTGTAACGAAACTATTTGGAATAAGCAATTTTTTGGAAACTAGTTATTAAAAAAATCTTTAAATTTTCTGTTATATTTTTAAGAAATCTTCAAAAATTTGCGCTTTTGAATTTTCAGTCATATACTGATTTCAGCTGCTAAATACTAGGAGGTAAATAATGGCTAACAGAATCATGCTGAATCAGACTTCTTACTTTGGTAAAGGAGCGATTAACGAGATTGCAAACGAGGTAAAAAATCGCGGATGCAAAAAAGTTCTTCTTGTTACGGACGAAAGTCTCATTAAGTTTAAGGTTGCAACGAAAATTGCAGATTTGCTGGATGCTGCCGGAATAAAATATGAAATCTATGACCGAATAAAACCAAATCCTACTATAGAAAATGTAAAAGATGGTGTTGAGGCCTGCAAGAAGGCCGGTGCGGATGTTATCGTTGCTGTTGGCGGTGGCTCTGCAATCGACACTTCAAAGGCAATCGGAATTATCGTTACGAATCCTGAGTTTGCGGACGTTCGCTCGCTTGAGGGCGTTGCTCCAACAAAAAATCCTTGTCTTCCGATTATTGCTGTCTCAACAACTTCGGGAACTGCGGCTGAAGTTACGATTAACTACGTTATTACCGATGTTGAGAAAAACCGAAAATTCGTTTGTGTTGACCCTCACGATATTCCTGTCGTTGCAGTGGTTGACCCTGACATGGTTGCCTCAATGCCTGCCGGACTTGCCGCTTCTACCGGTATGGACGCCCTCGTTCATGCAATCGAAGGCTACATTACGAAAGGCGCGTGGGAAATGACAGACATGATGCACTTAAAGGCAATCGAAATTATAAGCCACTGGCTCCCTCGTTCTGTAAAGGGTGATGCCCTTGCCCGCGAAAAAATGGCTCTTGGCCAGTACATCGCCGGAATGGGATTCTCGAACGTTGGTCTTGGAATCGTTCACTCAATGGCCCATCCGCTTTCGGCTCTGTACGATATTCCTCACGGAAAAGCGTGCGCTATGCTTTTGGTTCCTGTTTTGAAATACAATGCCCCTGTTGCCGGCGAGCGATACAAGGCAATCGGAAAGGTGATGGACGTTCCTGGAATTGACGGAATGAGCAAGGATGAAGCTGTAAAAGCTACTCTCGACGCAATTCAAAAACTTGCTGATGAGGTTGGAATTCCTCGTCACATTGGGCCTGAGGGCGTTAAAGAAAAGGACATTGACTTCCTTGCAGAGAGCGCAATGGCCGACGCTTGTACTCCAGGTAATCCGCGCGATCCAACAAAAGAAGATATCGTAAAGATTTACACGGAAGCACTGTAAGGGCTTAAGAGTTCCTCGGAAGACGCTGTTAGTTTTCCGAGGTGACCGTCGTCCAGCCTTCGCTCCCTAAGTTCTGGGTGACAAGAAATTGTGGTTACGAACGTGGCTAATGTTTTCTGCCGCGCTTTCGTTTTGCAGGTTTGTCTTTTACGCGGTTGAGCGATTTTAAGTTCATTACGAGATATGCAACGGTCGCGCTCACTACGCACAGAATCGAGAGACAGATAAATCCCGTCCATGATGAGCTGGTGCTCCACGGCAGACGGATATTCATTCCCCAGAAGTTCGTGATGAACGACATAATCATCAATACGAGCGAAATCACGGTGAGTTTTTTCATTACGATGTTCATGTTGTTCGAGATTACGTTCGAGAACGCGTCCATAGTGCCCGCGGTAATCGCGCTGTAGGTGTCGGTCATTTCCATAGCCTGTCGGTTATCGATTTCTACGTCGTCAAGCCATTCCTGGTCATCTTCATCAAGTTTTAGAATCTTTGTGCGCCGAATCTTTTCAAGAAGAAGCTGATTTGCTTTGAGCGAAGTCTGGAAGAACATGAGCGATTTTTCCATGTTCAAAAGCTGGATAAGCTCGGTATTTTCGATAGATTCGTGCAATTCGTTCTGAATAGAATTCGTCCTTCGGTTTATCTCTTTTAGGTATCTCAAAAACAAAATGTCGGAGCGGGAGAGCAACCTGATTATGAACGCAGGAAAATCCGAAAGCTTCAAGCCTTTTATTCTGTTTGCCGACAAATCTCTGAGAACTTCGCAGTCCGTCCAGCAGACCGTTATGATTTTATCTGGAAAAATAATCGCGCCGAGCGGAGTTGTCGTGTAGCTTACGTCGGAATTCGGGTTAAAAACCGGAAGTCGCATAATCACGAGGTTAAAGTCGTCCCACGGCTCGATTCGCGAAAGCTCGTCGGGGTCGATAATGTCCATCAAAAGCTCAGGGTCAAGATTGTACTCAAATTGAAGTTGCTTAATCTCGTCCTGCGTGATGTTTCTTGCGTCAATCCAAATCTTTTCGTTAGCGTCAATTTCTTCTTTGGCTTTTCTAATTAACTGTAATCCGTCTTGCTGCCAATAATTAATCATTTTTCACCTATTTTCAGACCGGATTTTATCATAAAAAAGCGTAATTGTCCTTAAAATTTTCTGTGAGATTTTAGAAAAATATAAACTTTTGTTATAGATAAATTTTCTCCCTCTGTTTTTGAAATTTATTTACAAAAAATGGAAGTAACCATATAGAGCAAGAAGTTTGCAGTCTAAAAGGTAAATCAAAAATCAGCTCTGGCGGTAGCGAAGACGAATAAAAAATGATTCTGACCGTTCGCGACCGAAGGGAGTCGGATACCGCTTACGGTCAGCCATCATTTTTTAGGCGGCGTAGCGAACGACAGAGCTGATTTTTGCACCTGCAAGTTTGTAATGCGGATTTTTTTGCTGTATAGAGGTTTTTATGAATATCAAAAAGTTTTGTTATAGGGCCTTTGCATTGATTCTTTTGCTGGGAACTTTTTCGGGGCGAATCTTTGCGAAGGAATTTGAATTCGTAAATCGTGACATAAAGGACATTTTGTATGCGATTTCGATTTACAAGGAATTTCCTGTTTGTGCGGACGACACAGTTTCGGGCAAAAGTGATTTTAGGATGTCGGGAAATGACTTTGATTTGGCTTTTAATTCATTTTTGCGGCAGTCGCGGCTTTATGTTGAGAAGAATGCGGACTCTTGGACGGTGAGCAAAATTCACGTTCAGCATAAAAATGAGTCTGGCAAGGATTTGTATTCACTTGACGCTTTTGATGTGCTTCCTGTTCAGCTTTTTGAGCGCAGTGCCATTGCGACAGGGCTTTGCGTAACTTACGAGTCGCTTCCGGGCATGAGCGTTAGCATTCATACGGGATTTTGCACGGCAGAAGAAATCTTTAGGCGGATTACCGGGCTTTGCGCTGGATTCGAGATTAAAAAGGAGCCTTCTGGATTCTTTCATGTTTCAAGGCTTTCTGGGCAGGTTCTTGGTTCTGCAGGTGCGACTGGCAAAGCTGATTTTGTAAAAAATGCTGACGGTTCCTGGACGTGCGACGTTCAGAATGCGCTTCTTTCGTATTCAATCGAAAAAATCTGCGAGATGAACGGTTCCGAATTTTGTTTTGCGTTCGGCAATGAGTCTCGAATCTTTCGCTCGTACTTTACGGCACCTTCGTTTGAGGAAGCTCTGGGCACTTTGTGTGTTCAAGGCGGGGCAGAGTGCATTTTTAAAGATAAAATCTGGTATTTTTCTTCCTTAAAAAATAAGAATCAGCTTGTGAGCGCAGGAAAAAAATGGCAGAGCATAAATTTGCGCTACACAAAAAGTGCGGTCTTACAGCCGTTAATCGCAAAGCGCTTCCCGGAAATCGAAGTGATTTTTGTTGGGGACGAAAAAATCATGTTTCTGAGCGATGAAAAAAAATCCGTGGATTTTAGGAATTTTGTTTTGGAAGCTGACTCGAAGAAAGAAAGCTATTTGGTGAACCTAAAATATATCCGCACGAAAGAATTTTTGGAGCATCTTCCGCCGTTCGTGGAAAAATCTCAGATTGTGGACAGCGGCAGGGGAGACAGTTTTTATTTTTGCGGCTCGGGGGAATCGTACAAATATCTTCTTTCGAGAATCGATGAATTTGACAAGCCTGTTAACCGCATTTCATACGACCTTCTGATTATGCAATACCAAAGTACCGACGGAAGCCGTTGGACACCGAATTTTCGGGCAGAACGACTCGAAATGGGTGACAGAAATGGCGTTACGACTCAGCTCGGAAGCGTTCTTGATTTGAATCTTGATGTGGTGGGTGCCTTCGGAATGAAGTTTGCGGCGGAATTGCAGGCGGCGATTACCGAAACACGTGCGCAGGTTTTTGCGGATACGACTTTGAACGGTGTGAGCGGAAGCACAATCAGTTTTCAGAACACGAATACGTACCGTTATCGCGACAACAACCTGGACCCAGAAACCGGAAAGCCGGTTTATTCGGGCGTGACCAAAGAAATTACGTCGGGATTGAAGCTTGAAATTACTGGAGTTGTTACTGGCGACGGAATGATTACTTCAAAGATTACGGCGTCTGTTTCGCGGCAGGGAAGTGACTTGAGTGCGACCACAGGAAATCCTCCGCCGTCGAGCGAGAAAGTGATTACGACCGAGGTGCGGGCAAAATCCGGGGAGCCAGTCGTTTTGAGCGGGCTTGTTCAGAATGAGGACACGGAGACGGTTTCGCGAACCCCGCTGCTTTCTCGTATTCCGCTTCTTGGACACTTGTTCAAGTCGAACGAAAAATCAAAAGAAAAGACCGAACTTGTGATTTATCTTGTTCCGACTTCGGAAAAATCTTTTGGCGAAAAAGAAAACAATTCTGTGAGTTTTGAGCATTTGCGGAATCTGTACGGGGAGTTCGTTGAAAAATCAGAAAATCAGGACGGTGAAGAAAATGGAAAATCATTATGAAAACAAATTTGAGCTTTCGCTTCCGTTCAGCATTCATAACGGTGTGGTCGTCATTGAGAATTCAAAATCATTCGTAAAGTTTGGCGTAAGGAATTCCCGCGATTTGTCGCTTAAAAAACAGCTTGAAAAGGCTTGGGCTTCTTACGCGCGAAAAAATTATTTTTCCGAAAATTCAGAAAATCTGGAGGCGGGAAAAATTGAATTCGTGGAGCTTTCAAAAGAAGAACTAGACAAGGCGATTCTAAAAAATTACGGGCAGAGCGGGAATCTTTCTCGGCGGACGGAAAAATCTGGGGCAGAAAATTCTGGGACGAATGAAAGCGAGAAAAAAGCGGTTGCTTTGCTTTTTGATTCGTTGCTTTCGGAGGCACTTGGGCGGCAGGCAACGGACATTCATATAGAAGAAAAATGTGTGCGCTTTCGTGTGAACGGTTTGCTTGAAAAAATCTGCGAGCTTTCTGTTGAGCGGAGCGTTGAGCTTGTACGCCGTGTAAAAATCCTTTCGAACCTTGATGTTATGGAAAATCGCCGCGGGCAGGACGGGCAGTTTGTGAGCGAGCTTGAAGACAAAAATGGCGGAAAAACTTGCGTTTTTGTTCGCGTCTCGTGCCTGCCTGCGGTGTCTTCGTCGTTCAGGGGCGAAGTTGGCGAAAATGCGGAAAGCGTGGTTTTGCGGCTTTTGGACGCGAAGCGAGTTCCGCTTGAAGTTGAAAAGCTCGGTTTTTCGCTACGGCAAAGTGATTTTTTAAAGAAAATGTCTTTGCTTGAAAACGGCTTGATTTTGGTCTGCGGGCCAACTGGGGCGGGAAAGTCCACGACGGCGGCGGCTTTGCTCAACGAAATTGAAAAAAGTTTTTTAGGCAAAAAGAAAATCGTGACGATTGAAGACCCGCCCGAATACGTGCTTTCGGGAATGACTCAAATTCGGGTGGATGAAAAAATCGGGGTCGGATTTGACGATGCTTTGCGGCTGGTTTTTCGGCAAGACCCGGACGTGATTTTTGTGGGCGAAATCCGTGACGAAAAAACGGCTCTGACGGTGATTCGGGCGTCTCTTACAGGGCATCTTGTGATTGCGACTCTTCACACTTCTGATTTTTTTGGGGCGTATGCGCGAATGCGAAATCTTGGCGTGAATTTTGAGGAACTCAATTTTGTTTTAAAAGGAATCGTTCTTCAGAAACTTGATTTTTTTGTTGGCGAAAAAAATTTGAATGCGAAGATTCTTGATTGCCAGAAATGTTTTTTTGATTTTTTTGAGACGGATTTTACGGAGAAAAATTTCTTAAAGGTTGCGGAGAAAAATATTTTATGACTGAAAAAAAGTGTGTTTTGATTTTTACGGAAAATCTTTACGAACTAGTTTCGTCAGGAATCGAACTTTCAAAAGCGGTGCATATTATTGAAGAAATTAACGGAATTCCTAAAAAAGTTCGTAAAACTTGCGCGGAGATTCGAGCGGAACTTGATTTTGGCGAGAAATTTTCTTCGGCACTTTCTTCGTGCACAAAAATCAGCTTTGGAGAATCCTACATTGCATTCGTGGCGGCTGCGGAAATCTCCGGGAATCTTTCTGAAACTCTCGGCTATCTTTTGCGCAATATTCGCGAGCAATGCGAAAGTTTTGAGAAATTCGTTGTTGCGGCAGTGTATCCGCTTGTGGTGTCTTTGCTTGCGGCTTTGGTGAGCTTTGGGGCGATTAATCTCATGCAAGGAATTTTATGTTCTCGGCAAACTTCCTCTCAGGCGTTTTTTGCGTGGATTTTGGGCGGGGTTTTTATGATTTTTTGTTTGTGTTCGTTCGTTTTTGCGCTTCGAAAAATCATTGAGCCGGATGCGTGCGTGGTGTTTTTTAAGTCGATCGCATTTTTGGCGGAACATGGGATTCCTCTTGTTGCGGCGATTGATTGCTCGCTTCAATTAATAGAAAAAAAATCTGCGTTGTGTTCGGCCGTTCTTGAGATAAAAGGCGGAATTTTGAATGGCGAAAAAGTTTCTGATGTTTTTGGCACGTGCCTCGAAAATGCGGGTTTTAAATACCATTCAATGATTCTTTCTTCAAATTTGGCTCTTGCGGAATCTTCCGGGAATGCGAGCGCTTTTTCTAAAACGGCGGCGAGCCTTGAAAAGCGGCGTGAAAAAGTTCGGCAAGTTTTCTTTTCGCTGGAACAGCCGCTTTTGATGACCGTAATTTCGGTTTATCTGGTCATCGTTCTAAAAAATACAGTGATTCCAATTTTAACAGGTTTTGGAGGTGTTTTATGAAAAAAATAATTTTGAGAGCAAAGAAAATATTTGAATCCGCTTCGCTTAATCATGCCCGACGTTTGAAGGCTCAGGGCGTGAGCGACGGCAAAAATGCAGGATTCACCTTCGTTGAAACTCTTGCGGTGCTTGTGGTTACGGGGCTTCTTGCCTCTCAGGTTGGAATTGCGACAAATTCGCTGATTCAGCGGGCAAAAGTTTCGTCGGCTAAAAATCAAATCGAAATGTTCAAGGTGGCGCTCCAGTCCTATTACATCGACTGCGGGCGCTTTCCGACCGGGGAACAGGGGCTTTCGGCGTTGTGGGAAAAGCCTTCGATGTATCCTCTTCCCGAAACCTGGAACGGACCTTACGTTGAAAAGAAAATTCCGCTTGATCCGTGGGGAAATCCCTACATTTATTTTTCGGCGGACGGAGTGGCTTTGAGCCTTGCGGGAACTTCGGCTCCGGAAGGCCTTCCGTATGCGATTGTCTCATACGGCGCGGACGGGGTTTCTGGCGGCGAGGGAGCGGAGCGTGACGTTGTTTCGTGGGAATAAAAAAATCGACGCGGGGGCAAAGGATTCTGCGTTCATTCTTGTGATGACGCTTGCTGTGCTTCTTGGACTGTCGGCTTTGTTTTCGGCAGTCGCGTGTCTAATTCAAATGAAATCAAAATTGATTGAAAAAAAATCAGCGTCATTTTACGAGGCGCTTGAAAGTGAGTCTTTGATGATTCAGTCGGAATGGAAAAATGAGATTGATTGAACTTGTTGTTTCTGTGTTCTGTGTTTCGCTTTTTTTAGGAATCTGGGGAAGTGCTTACAAACCGATGCGGGGAATTTATGAAGATTTTAGTGAAAAATCTGCCGTTTTTGAGCGTGATAAGTTTGTTGCGGATTCTTTTAAAAAATTGTGTTCTGAAGGAAAAAACTGCGTTGACGACTTTGAAGACTGGAAGTCAATGTGCGCTTTGATGTGGAATTTTGAAAACTTTGAAGTTTGCGTTGCGGGGCGGAAAGATAATCACGTTCTTTTTGTTTGCAAATTTGACGGACATGAAGTGTCGGCGGTTTCTCATTCTGAATGACGGAGAAATGACAAAAAAGTAAAGATTTTAAAATCGAGGTGAAAGTGAAAAAAGTTCTTGTGAAAAATTGCGATTATGACAGGTATTCGATTGCCTTGCCCCTAAAAATTGCAATTAAACGGCACGGAAAATCTTTTTTGTTCAAGGAATTGGAAAAAAGGCATCCGTGTTTTTCAACTGGCTGTTGCACGGATACGCATTATGCCCTTCGCGGTGGCAGACTTACCGCGGAAGTTACCGTGATGGAACGTGCTCGGCTCTCGGAATACAGGCGGCTTAATCCGGGGCGGAATCTGTATCTGGAGGATGAGCCGTCTTTTGCGGTGTTCAAAACTCAGGGCGAGAAAATTAAAGTTGCCGCATTGTTTTTTTTGCTTCTGATGGGAGGTGCGTCTTTGATGTTTGTAAATCGAAATATTTATGGCAGTTCAAAAAATGCGGTGCAGGCTTTGGCGGATTCTGGGGCGGCAAAAATCGAAAATTCGACCGAGACGGATTCGGTTTTGCTTGCACCGACAGAAATTTTTAGTTCAGTTTTTTCTTCAATAAAAAATGCTGGCGGAAAAATCACTAGTTTTGTCTGGAAAAATGGCGAGGCGAGCATGAATATTCGTGGCTGCAATATTGAAGAAATTGCAGGTGCCAGAAATTGCGTCGTTTCTTACAAAAATGACGAGCCGTGTTTTTCGCTCGTGCTTCAAACGCCAACTCAGAAGAAAAATCATTCGGCAACGGCGGCGGGGAGCGTGTCTTTTTCGCCAGAAAAGCAGCTTGCGGAATTTGAAAAGACGCTGTTCGTGCCTCAAATTCGCACGATGCTCAGAACCGAAAACGTGGAGCTGGTTTCCGAGTATCGCTCGGAAGATTTTGTGGAGCTGTCGTTCAGCGTAAAAAATTCTTCCCTTGCAAAGGCACTTAAATATTGTGCGGGGCTTTCCAGCGGAAACGGCTGGCAGGAAGATTCCCTTTCGATTTTGTGCGGGGAAAATTCCTGCGCGGTAAAAGTGAGTTTTGTGCCGGTAAAAAAAATCGGCTCTTCACAAACCGACTGTGAAAACTCGCCTTTGATGCAGGCTTTTCTTTTTGCGGAAATATTTATTCCAGAAGAGAAGTGTGAGCCGATTCCGTTGGCGCGGAGAGCTAGGTCTTCTGCAACTGCTCTTCAAAGAGTTCCCGTTATCAAAGCGGAAAAATCGGAAAATCCCACCGAGTCTGATTCTCAGGGAAAAATTGGCGAGATTCGGCGTAAGGACGGTTCGGTTTTCGTTTATTACAGAAACAAACACGGTCAGTTTGGCCATGAAGTAAAAAAAGAGGCTAGTAATGAATAAGTTTTTTAGATTTTTTAGCGTGACAATTGTTTTGACAGGCTCGCTTTTTTCTTTTTTGGGGTGCGCCACAAAAGGTTTTGAAGGAAAAGCCGTCTGCTCTGGGCGAGTTTGCAGTCCTGACGGAACGGCGGTTTCTGGGTATCACGTTTCGTTTGGGGACGGTCTTGAGGCTGTTACCGGAATTAACGGCGTTTTTATGATTCCCGACATGAATGCCGGGGAATACGTTTTGACTGGCGGCGGAAAAGGCTGGGCTTCTGTGTCCGAGAAAGTTGTTTTTTCGGACAGAAAATCCATCGTTACGGTGCAGGTTTCTTCGATGAACGACGTTTACAAAAATGTGGAAAAGCTGATTCGTTCTTATTCTTTTGATTCTGCGGAAAATCTTTTGGCTTCACAGAAAAAATACAATCAGGATGACGATGTTTTTGATTTTTATTGTTCGTTGGTTTCGTTCTGCAAAAATCAGTCCGAACAGGAAAAACTCACAATGAAAAAGATTCTGGAGGCAAAATGATGAAAAAAACTTTTTTTGCAGGTTTGATGCTTGCGTTTTTCGCGTTTTCGGGTTGCTCGACTTTTGCGGCGATGGAATGCCCGTATGTAATCGAAAAGCCACATGTTGTTTTGGGCAAAGTTTCGGGAAAGCACAATTTTGCGGGCGCGTATTTTAACGTTTTTAATGATTCTCAAAAAAGGGTTGATTCGCTGACTTTTTCGTTCATGGTTTATGACAAAGACGGTCAAAATCCCTTTGTTGGCAGCAACAATATTGTTTCGAGGTGCGATGATTTTATTGAAGCGAGTTCGGCGAAAGAATTCTGTGTGAATCTTGATTCTTATTTGAGCGTGGTTCCGGATGAGCCTTATTTGATTGATTTTCTTTACTTGCGGGAAATCCATTATTCGGACGGTTCATCTTGGAGCGACCCGTTCGGAATGTATGCTTCGAGAGAGGTTTTTGAATGATTTTCGTAAAAAAAATGACTTTTCTTAAAGTTTTTCATTTCGTTATGCGTTTGGCTTTTGGGCTTTTGGCAAGTTGTCTTCTATATTCTTGTGCAATGGAAGCTGATTCTTATGCTTCTAGCGCGCCGGTGGTTTTTCAGGAAAGCGAGGCTTCGCAACGGGAAAAATCTTGGACGTTCATCGTGTACATGGCGGCGGACAACAATCTTGAAGGAGCCGCAATCGACGACCTTAACGAAATGGAAGAATCCTTGGGCGCGGCTTCTATGAATGTGCTCGTTTTGCTCGACCGGGCGATGGGCTACGATTCTTCAAACTACGACTGGACTTCCACGCGGCTTTACAAAGTCAAAAATGATGATGAGCACAACAAAATCAACATTGCGAGCGAACAGCTTGAGTGCCCGAATTTGTGTCTTTCACTCGAAAAAGAAACTGAACTTGATATGGCAAAAAAATCCACGTTGGCGGGGCTTCTTTCCTTCGCGTGGGAAAATTATCCTGCTGACCATTACGGCTTGCTTGTTTGGGGCCACGGAACTGGCTGGCGCGCGGAAAATGGCAGCAGCGATTCTGCCGGAAAAACAGGGGTTTTCCGAGCCTTTGCGGTGGATTCTTCCTCGGACTCGTACATGACGATTTCGTCTATGCGCGAGGCGATTGAAGAAGGTATGGGCGGGCGAAAGCTTGATTTTATTGGCTTTGACACCTGCTTTGGCGTTTGTGCGGAATCTGCGTATGAATTTCGCGACGTTGCGGAAATTATGGCAGGCACGCCGTCTATCGTTTCTTCATCGGGCTGGAATTACACGAAGGTTTTTGATTATTTTGCTTTAGAGGATTCTGAATTGGTGGATTTAAGCGATTCTTCCCGCGGGAATGCGAAGGATTTTGCGGCGGCGTGTCAAAAACAATTCCGCGAGCAATATCAGCGCGAATCCTCGTCGGTGTTCTGCCAGATAAAGCTTTCAAAAATTCAGAAGGCAATAAATCTGTTTGACGACTTTGCAAAATCTGCGGCGGATTTGATAGATTCCTATGAACTTCGGGACAAGTTTACGGAAGTCTTTCAGAAAAAATCAGTTTCGTATTATTCATCAAATTCTTCCACGGATTTTTACGTTGATTTGCGGAGTGTCGTTCAGAACGTCCTTGAAATCGCCCCGGAACTTTCAGAAAAAGGAACTGCGTTCTTAAAATCCCTTGACGCGGCCGTTTTTGATTCTTGGTCTGCGAACGGACGTGAGACTTCGCTTGGCGTTTTTTATGCGACTTACGCATCTTACGGCGTTTGTTCGACGAGCCATCCAGATTTGTACATAAACGGCGGAATTGAGACCGGGGCAAGTCAGTTTGTAAAAGATTGTTCAGGCTATGTTCCGACAAAAGAAAATTCTGGAAGTCTTTTGGACAAAATTTTTTATGCGACTTTCGATTGATTCAGTTTGCCATATCATGCTGAGCATTCAATCTTTGTCATGCAGAGCTGTCAATCTTTGTCATGCTGAGCTTGTCTCAGCATCTGCATTTTGAGATTCCGAAACGAGTTCTGAATGACGTTTTTCGGTTCGGGATGGACTTTTGAAAGTTAAAAAGATTAAAAAAACGAATTTAAGGATTTAAAGAAGATTATGATAAAAAAACTAAAATCGATTTGGGCGAAAGGGATTTTTTTCTGCGCGTTCGCTTTTTTTGCATCAGGCGGGCTTTGCGCGGAGGAATATGTTGAGGACACCGGCGAGGATGAAGGCTGGCCGGATAGCTATTATGAAGACGGCTACGCTGATTTTTACAGCGGAAATTATGATTACTCAACGCCGTATAATGAAGATTCTTCCTCGTATGCGAGCTGGCTTAACGAGGCGCTTTCTGCTTACGCGGAGGCTGTGGCGGCAAACGCACCTGCAGAGGAATTGGCGGCTTTGCAAACGTACGTGGATGCGGCAAAAGATGCCATGGATAATTATTGCAGTTCCCACGGGCTTACTTATTCAGTGGGCGGGGACAATGCCGTGACCGTCTACAATTTTGACGGAATGCCTGTAGGTCGAGCAGGCGACCCTGTAATCATTTCGAGCGGAATTTTTATCCTTGAGGATTCCGATATTTCCTTGCAGGCTGGAAACTGTTCTTTTGATGTAAAGCGGGCTTTGTTTTCAGGAAAAACTTTTGATTCTGCGGATTTTGGGCGATTCTTCGGGCAAAATTGGATTTCAAATCTTGATACGAGAATTATTCGCGGGTATTCGCAAAAATTAATCGATGAATATCCGAATATTCTTTCTGCGATGGAGACGCTTCGCCAAAAAGTCGATGTGATAAAAGGCTATGCTGATGAGGATTCAAACTGTACGGAGACTTATGAAAAGGCAAAGGCTCTGCTTGAAGAGGCCGAATCGAATCTTTGTCTCATTGAAGCCGAAATCAGTCGGTCAAAAAGTGCGCTTGAAAAAAATGCGCATGTTCTTTACGGCGTGCCAGGAAAACTTGGCGGCGGACTAAAATCGGGTTGTTTGATTTTTGTGGATGAGAGCGGAACTCCAATCATTTTTGAGCGAGTTTTGAATGATGAAAGTGAATATGGCGATTACGCACCGAAAAACAAAAAGTTTGTTCAAAAATATTCTCTTTTCTGCGATTCCAATGGATTTTGCCTTTCAAACAAACTAACTGGCGAAAAAAAATATTTTGATTCCTGCGGGCTTCCTTCAAAATTTGTTTCGATGAATAAAGGTTCGGTTTTCTTTGAATATGATTCCGAACACAGGTTGAAGGAAATTTCCCTCGACAAAAAACGGACTTTTAGGCTCTTGTGGAGTGGTGACCGCCTTTCTTCGGTTTCGGACGGACTCAGGTCTGTTTCGTATAAATATGCTGCGGGCAAACTTTCCGCCGTTACGGACTGGGAGTCTGACACAAAAAGATTTGCTTATGACTCAGACGGAAATCTTTTAAAACAGATAAAAGCCGACGGCAGTTTTGTCGGTTTTGCCTACACGAAATTTAACGACGGGCTCAGGACTGTTTCGACAACCGATGAAAATGGGGCGACGGAACACTTTGCATATAATATAGAAGGAAAACAGACTATTCATACCGACCATGACGGAGTTAAAGCCGAATACAAGTATGATGAGCGCGGGCTTACCGTTTATGAGCGATTTTCGGACGGTTCTGTTTTTTACTATGAATATGACGAGAATGACCGTCTTTCCAAAAAGCGCGACAACCATTCTGCGGAGTCTTTCTCTTACGATGCCGACGGAAATTTGCTTTCAAGAAAATACAGCGACGGCTCAAGCGAAGAGTGGACTTATTCGCAAGGAAAAATTGCCTCCTACAAAGACCGTGACGGCGTTTCGATTGAGTTTTCCTACGATTCAAACGGAAACCAAACAGGCGTTTACAGAAAAGGGCAGCTTGTAAATGCTTTCGAGTATGATTCAAACAACCTTCTTTGCGTTTCAAAAGATTGCTTTGAAAATCGCACCGTTTATTCTTACAATGAATGGGGCGACCTTGTTGAAAAATCTTTGTACGCAAAAAATTCTATAATTTCCGCTGCCACCGAAAAATGGGTTTATGATTCAATCGGGCGCATTCAAAAATACACCGATGCGGCAGGGCGAACCTTTAACTACAAGTATGCTCCACATGCAGTGAACATTTCTGTTTCAACCGGGCTTGAAGTAAAACTTTGCTATTCATCAAGAAAAGATTTGATTTCTAAAACTGTTTCGGACACAAAAACTGGCGAAAAACGCGTTTATGAATATGAATACGACAAAATGCATCGGCTCGTTTGCAGTTATGTTTCTGGAATCGATTCTCAAAAAAATCAAGTTCCAAAAACCAAGCTGAATCAATTTGCCTACACGCCGGAAGGCAGGCTTTCTTCCCACAGGATTTTTGACGCACTTACCGCAGCCGGAGAAAATCCTAAAGATGATTGTTGGTTCTTTGATTACAGTTTTGATTTTACGGGCAATGCCTCTCAAGTTGATTTTGGATTCGGCGAGTCGGCAGAAAAATCATTGCTTAGTCGCAGCAAAGATGAGCGTGGAATTTTGTTTACTGAAACGCTTTGTGGCGGACGAAAAATCACACAACTTTACGACAAGCAAAATCGGCTTGTGAGCGAAACTGAAAACGGCACCGAAAAATACAAGTATGATTTTTCGCCGGCGGGCAGACTTTTAAAAATCTCTTGGGACGACAGAGAATCGATGCAGTTTGCTTACGATTCTTTGTCTGGAAGGGTTGCCTCTTTGAAGGCAGTGTACGGAAACTATGCTTCCCACGAAAACAGTTTTTTCCCGAATGGTTTTGTAAAATCTTCTAAAGGTCGGGATGGGAAAACTTGCGTTTACGAATACGATGTTTTCGGCAATGTTTGCAAAATCAGCTCTGAATCAAAATCAATCGAGACTGCTTACGATTCTGTTGGAAGAGTCACTTCGCACAGAATTAAAAATGCGGAAGGCAAAATTGTAAGCAAGGAAAGTTTTGAATACAGTGATGATTTTAGGTTTGTAACGCGGGTAAAAGGCGGACTTTTTAAAGAAAAATTTGTTTTGAACGCATTTTCTGAAACTGTGGCGATTGTCGATGCGGACGGCAATAAAAAATCTTTTGATTACGACGTTTTGGGCCGACTTTGCCGCGCGACCGACGCTTATGGAAATTCAACTTGCCTCGAATATGACGGCATGAATCATCTTGTAAAAAAGACGTTCGCAGACGGCTCTTTCAAAAAATATGTTTACGACCATCGCGGAAATTGCGTCGAGATTCGGGACTCTCTCGGAAAAAATTGGTGCGGAACTTACGACGCGTCAGGAAGGCTCGTTTCGTCATCTTCCCGTCCGTTTAGTGAAAAAGAGTGCTACGAATACGATGAGCTTGACCGCGTTGTTAAAGTCCGACGGGGAGGTTCAACCGTTTTAACGAACTCTTTCGGTAAAAAAGGCAAGTCTTACGTTAGAAAGGATTCCAGAGGAAATGAGTCTTTCTTCGGCTTTGACGGATACGGTCGCCTTGTTTCAAAAAAAGACAGGCTCGGAAATCTTTCTGAGTCAAAATACAATTCGGACGGCACTCTTTCTGAGGAAGTCGATTTTAACGGAAAAAAGGCTCTTCACACTTATTCTGCTGGCGGGCTGACTCACAACGTAACATATTCGGACGGCACTTTTGAAAAATTCACTTTCGATGCCGCCGGAAATCTGCTTTCTGCCATCAATTCTGATTCTGCACTTTACTTTTCTTATGATTGTGCGGGGCACCTTGTTTCGCAGTATGACGAAAAAACTTGCGAGACCGTAAATTTTACTTACGATGCTCGCGGCTTGCTTTCAAAGATTCATGGAGCAGGACGCAACATCACTTATATCTACGGAAAGAATTCTGAACTTCTAAAAATCGTGGATTCGATAAAGACTTCGCTCACCGATAAAGTCACGGAAGTGGATTTTTCTTACGACAAGCTTGGTCGCGAAATCTCAAAGAGTTTTTCGACCGGTGAATGCGAAAAATCTTTTTACGACGGCGCAGGTCGGCTTGTCCTCAAAACCGGGTATTCCGCTGACTCTAAACTGATTTTTGTGGACGGCTCGGTTTATGATGCAAGCGGAGCTAAAATTCTTTCCCTTGATTCAAATCTTGGGCTTACGCGCTTTGAGTATGACAAAATGGGACGCATTGCGTCTGTTTCGTACCCGTATTCAGAAAGCGTGGCGGGGCATCTAAAAAAAATCACTTCTGACGCGGGTTTGCATTTTAAGGATTCGGATTTGGTTTCTTCAAGGCTTTCTTTGAATCCTTCTGAAATTTCAGAAATCGAAAAACTCTGCAAAATGGCTGGCCTGCATTTTTCTTCAATTTCGCTTTCGGTGAATCAGGCGGTTTTAAAAGAGTCGTTCGTTTATGACAGCGAAGGCAATATGATTTCTCGGACGACACCTTTCGGAAAAATCGATTATTCTTACGACAAGGAAAATAGGCTTGTGGGCTGGGGGCGTGGTTGCACGGCGTCTTACGACAAAAACGGCAACATCGTTCAAAAAAAATTACGTTTCAAAGACCGAGCAGTATGCGTATAATCCGCAAAACCGAATCGCCTATGCGACGGTTTACGATTACGCTGATGAAAAAAAATTCCAGCTTTCCTACAAATATGACGCGCTTGGCCGCAGAACAGTAAGTTCTTCTAATGCTGACGGAGACACTCGAACGGTTTACGAAGGGGTGTCGCTTAGGGAACTTTGCACCAAGCAGATTCCTTCGTCAGAAGCGTGGTCAAGCGAAAATTTTAACGGAGACTCGCGCTATGCTTGGATTTCAGATTCTGCCCAAACCCGATCCGTAAAGACTTCAAAACCGGTTGAGCCTACGCGTTCGCACTTTATAGCGGAAGCTCCGCTGTACGGAAATGGTTTTTCGCCGATTTCTTTCGCGTCTGCGGATGCAGTTTACGGCTGGAACAAAAACGTGCTTCTTTCTGACTCGCTTGGCAGCGTCAAAATGAATCTTTCGGAAATAAAAGCCGCTGAACTTTACGGTTATGATGTGTTTGGCTCTCCGTTGGAAGAACCGTTCTCGTTTGGTTTTGCAGGAAAGAAATTTGATTCCGTTACTCAAAAATACGATTTTGGATTCCGTGATTACATGCCCGATTCTTCAAGATTCACTTCTGTGGACCCGATTCTTGACGGAAGAAACTGGTACACCTATTGTGCCGGTAATCCCGTGAACTATTTGGACCCGGACGGACTAAAAACAATTTCGCCACAGGCGATTATAATGCAGGATTCTCCGTGGGGAAGCGAGAGCTTAGGTTGGGCTTATGAAACTTATATAGACAAAAATGGCGTTGAACAGCCTATGACTGTTGCGACTCATGGGTGTCTTGTTACGTCAATGTGCGAAGTTATTTCGGAACTTTTCGGGGAGAATGTTACTCCGCACGATTTAAATTCGCAAACGTCACTTTTTGACGCGCAGTATCTCAATACAATAAAGACTGCTGATGAATACGGTATGTTTAGAACCTCTGTTGGGTCTGCGCCAAGTTGTGCTTTTACAGACTCAAGGTTTGCTTCAAAGCTGTCGGAACAGGGCGTTAACCCTACTGGCGATAGATGGGCGGACGTAATAAATTATTACAATGGCGTTAGCAGGGATGTGGGGCAGATTCTGCACGTCGAGTGGAATACTGCAGGAAAGATGCATTTCGTCGGCACTACAGGAGAAATCATTAATCGGAACGGAACAAATTATGCAGTTATAGTTCCGACGTCAAAGTCGGATACACTTGCGAATAATATGAAAGATGGGAAAGAAAAGCAAACTTCTCGTATCGTGGCAGGCTGGCATGTTATTGATGGAAAAATGTGCGTTCCGACATCGCTCATACATCGTGTTGACGTTTATACCCAAAAGGACTTTGACAAGGTATATCAAGCAAATAAAGCAAATTAAGATGAAATTAATTCTTTTTTTAGACATTTTTAACATTTTTTTTAGATTTTGTGTGGACTTCTTAAAAAGACGTAAAATTTATGTTTTTTTTAAGAAGTCCAATAACTGGAATTTATAAAATGAAAGAATCAAAAAATCATAAAACTAAAAAGAGGAGATTTTATGAAAAAAAGTATTTTTTTAGCGGCCTGTGTGTCAGTCGTGTATCTTGGGATAATGAGTACGATTCCCGTTTCCGCCCAGGAGAGTGAAAGTCAAACTGAAAATAAACTTTGGGCAGGCGAAATGAGTGGTCTATATGTACGCAATGTGTATACAGATTCCGTTGCATTATTGGTGAGACCTAACAAAGATAATGTAAAAGTGTACTCAGCTCCATCATTGAATGGAAAAGTTGTTGGAGTCACCGACAAAACTTGCTTTTTCTTTATACTTGGCATGAAAGAAACTGAAGATGTCGTAAACGGAGTTAAAGGTAACTGGTTGAATGTTAGCAGAGGCTTGTGGCCAGAATGGGAGGCTACGTATTGGATTTTTTCTGAGGACGTGGATATTGGTGACAAACTTAAGCCTAGCAAAATGAGTTTTGTTGAATTTTGCCCTATAGTAGAAAGACACTGTCCTATGGTGAAAATCAGTATAAAACGAAATGCCGATAGAAAACCTGTTGAGGTTGAGATTCCGGTGGGAGGACGTGAATTTGTTTGGAATTTTGATAATGATGGTGCATTTTTTACGGATCCTGTAGGAATTTTCAGAGTTGAGGAAGATGGTACTATAAAGCATTTGTCACATTTCGGACATTCTATGGAATCTGATTTCTTTTTGTCAGAAAGCGGAAACTATATCATAAGCCCTCAGGGTACTTGTCCTGGTGTATGTGGCGTTGTGGTTTTTGATGCTCAGACCTACCTTAAAATTTTTTCAGGTGATTACTACATTGGAAAAAATTTTCGTCTTTTTGAAGGCGATACTCTTTATTGCGTCCATCCGTATAACATTCTTGAACCTAAAAACGAAAAAATTGCCGAGTACATAAAAAATAATCCCCTGCCAGAGGAAAAGAAAAACTCAGGATTTGACTGGATTCTTGTCGAGCATTATACACATAACCTAAAAACTGGCGAAGAAAAGTCGTTAGGTTATGAGTACGTTATTACTCAGTAGAATTTACTTGCAGAACGGACAGGTGGTTGTCTTTTTGCATTCTTCGCTTGCTTTTTCGCAGCGGGGTGCGAATGGACAGCCTGGTTCTGGATTTGCCGGGTCGGTGACGCGCCCTGAAATCGAAGCGAGCCTTTGCGTCGTATAATGCGTTCCGAATTTTGGCGTGGAGGCGAGCAGTGCTTTTGTGTACGGATGGCGTGGCGAGTTCATAATTTTCTCGCTGGTGCCTTTTTCCATTACGAGGCCGCCGTACATTACTATTATGTTGTCGCACAAATCCGCAACGAGGTTGATGTTGTGGCTTATAAATATGATTGAAAGCCCGCGTTTTTGGCGCAGTTCTTTTAGCAGGTCCACGATTTGCGCTTGAATCGTAACGTCCAGCGCCGTTGTCGGCTCATCGGCGATTAAAAGCTCGCAACCTTGTGCCAGAGAGAGCGCGATTCCGATACGCTGGAGTTGCCCGCCCGAAAACTGGTGAGGAAAGTTTTTGAGTCGGTTTTCGGGATCTGGAAGCCCTACTTCGGTAAGCAATTCAACAGCTTTTGCATGGGCAGAAGTTTTCGTGATTTGCGGATTTGAATTTCGTAAAGTTTCGAGGAATACGCTTTCCATGTTTTGGAGCGGGTCAAAGGAGCGTCCCGGCTCCTGAAAAATCATTCCGATTTTCTTTCCGCGGTATTCGCGAAGTTCTTTTTGCGTAAGAGAAGCTAGATTTACAGTTCGTGGAGAATCGTTTTCGTCGTTTCGGCTCGTAAAAAGAATTTCTCCAGTTATCGTTGCGTTCGCGGGGTGTAGTCCTGGAATTGCCGTCGTTGTTACGGTTTTTCCTGAGCCTGACTCACCTACGATGCCGAGAATCTCGCCCTTGTTCATGCTGAAAGAAACTCCTCGCACAGAATTTACGATTGTCTCTGTGTTACCGCGTCTGATGTTAAAGCTTACGTGCAAGTCTTTTACCGAAAGAAGTGCCGATTCTGTGTCATAGATTTTTCGTTCATCGGCACGAGATTTTTTTGGCTGCTTTTTTCGCCTAAAGAAGTCTCTGAGCGACGGAACGTAGGCGTGGTACGGGTCGTAAAAATCTCGCAACGCGTCTCCTATAAAGTTGAACGCCAGCGTTACGGCAAGTAGAAGCCATACAGGAATGAGCAGCCACGGAAAATTCTTCAAGTTGCTCAGAGTCGAAATATCGCGGTTTATGAGAGAGCCCCAGCTTACTGCCGGGTCTGCAATTCCGAGTCCGAGGTAGCTCAAAGTCGTTTCGCTCATAATGAAGCCTGGGATTGCAAGCGTTGTGCTTACGATTAAAAGACTTGTTATTTGCGGAATTATGTAGCGGAAAATTATTACGAATTTTGGAACGCCTTCCAAAAGTGCGTCCTCAACGAATTCTTCGCGTTTGATTGCGTGCACCATTCCTCGGAGCGTGCGTGCAGTTCCCGGCCAGCCTACAAGGCTCAGGATAATCGTAATAATCATGTAGCTCTGCCCCGAATCCATATTCGTGTTTAGGAGGGAACGCAGGAACAAAATAAGGTAAAGGCCCGGAATGAGCATGAAGAATTCTGAAAAGCGCATTATTCCCCAGTCGGTGAGCCCGCCGTAAAAGCCTGCAAGCCCGCCGAAGACTATGGCCAGGAACAGAGAAATCGCACTTGCCACAAATCCGATTGTGAGCGAAATCCTGCTGCCGTAGATTATGCGCGAAAACAGGTCCCGACCGAGATTGTCTGCACCCAAAAGGAAGACTGGATAGATTTCTCCTGTTTTTTCATCCGGGAGAGTGCCAAAAAGATGAGTTTCGCAGGGAATCAGACCGAAAAGCTTGTACGGCTCACCTTTTACGAAAAAAGAAACTTCGTGGTACAAGCCCTTTACTCGGGCATACCGCCAAGTTATGGGATTCAAAACACGGTGTTCTTGGACGCACACGCCCCGCGAAGTTATCGTGAGGTTCGCCGGATGAAAAGAATTTTCTTCGAACGAGCGAGTCTGTGAGTATGGCGCGATGAATTCCGCAAAAATCATAAACAGGTAAAGAATTGCCAGAACTATGAGCGAGGTTAAAGCCATTGGTCGTGATTTTAAGTATCTAAAAATCGTCTTCATATCTATCCAGATTTTGGGCAGCGTATTTTGCCGCCCGAAAGATTAGACCTGTTCGGAAAACTATGTTTCCTACATGTCTATGCGAGTTTTTCAGGCTAAAGCCTTGCAAAAACTCAGTTTTTAATGGAAGAAGTTCGAAAAGCTGAAGTTTTCGAACTACTCTATTTATTTTGTCAAACCGAAGTTGCTCAAAGGAATTTCTTTTGAGTATGCGAGCGGAATGTTCGAGATTCCAAGCTCCGAAAATGAAACTCCGCTGTCGAGAGAGAACGTCGGATTCGTTCCGGATTTGTTTAGAATCTGCGTGATGAATTTTCCGGCTTTGAGCGTGTTTAGCGTAGCCGTGAGCGGAATCGTTCCGCTTGAAGAGGAAATTGAATTCGCGCCGGAAGAAACGTCGAGGTTTATGAGCGAACTGTCAGCAGTTTTTATTGAGCATGATTTTAAAAGATAGTTCCATGCCGCTCCGCCTTCGTTTTTTACGCCGAGATTAAAGTTGAGCTTCATGTTGAGATTTACGTTGTCGAATACGTTAGAGTCAACTTTTTTGCCAGCAAGAATATTTGCAGCCATCGAAGCCGCCGAAGTTGCGTTCATTCCGCTGGATTTGAACGCGCTTACCATTTCCGAGAGCGTCGGAAGAACCAGTTTTGGGTTTGAAAGCGAAAAAGTCGGTTTTATGACCGGAACGTTCACTGTTTTTGAGAACGGAAGCGTCATTGTTGAAAGCAAAGGAATGTTTTTGAGCGAAGCATTTCCCGTAACTTTAAAAGGAAGAGTTTTGCTTGAATTGTACGATTTTGCAAAATTCAGGAGAGAAGTGTATGGAACTTTAAAATTGAAAGAATTAGACGATGATTTGTTTGCAGAAAGCGAAACTCCCTTGTTTGCCGTGAGCGACGTGAACGGAGATTCGTTGCAGGTGATGTTCGCATCGACTTTTGCGAGCGAAAGCGAAACTGGGTATGGATTTTTAATCGCATAGTTGCACTTTAGCGTAACGCCCTCGGTGTCGAGCGAAGCGAACTGAATCGAATTGAACGAAAGTGTCGGTTTTGCAATCGATTTTGTTAAACTTGAGCAAGAAATTGCAGCAAATCCTGTTGCCGCAAAAAACAAGCCCGCAAGAAGATAATTGATTTTTTTCATAAAAACTCCTGTATGGTTGTTGAAAGCCTAAAAAATCTTTTTAGAGTTTCAGTCTATTTGTATCTGATTCGAGGGTCCACGATTGCAAGAAGAATGTCTGAAATCACCATGCCCGCAAGAACCAGCACGCTCATGAACATGGAATTTGCGAGTACGAGATTTACGTCCTGCTGCATTACGGCTTCGTACATGAGCCGCCCGATTCCCGGGTAGGCGAAGATGATTTCGAGAAGTAGAGAGCCTGAAAAAAGACTTGCCAGAAGATTCGCGCTTCCCGTAATGTAAGGATTCAGCGTGTTCCTGAACGCATGGTTTAGATAAACTCGCCGCTCAGAAATTCCTCGCGCGCGCAGGGCCGTAATGTAAGGCATTCCCATTTGGTCGAGCATCGTTGAGCGTATCATCCGCATAATCGAGCCGATTCCGCCAAGAAAAGATGCCAGAAGCGGCAAGAAAATATGATGCGCGTAGCTAAAAGCGAATTGCGCCGGTGCCGAGCTGAACGGAAAATCCGGGTAGCCTTTTACCGGAAAAAGCGACGTTGCCGAAGCAAAAAGCTGAAAGAGAATCAGAAGGAGAATTCCCGGAAATGCGTGAAAAAACAAAGCGAAGAAAGTTGCCGCCACATCGATTTTAGTGCCCGCCTTGCTCGAAAAATACACGCCGAGCAGGAACGAGAAAATCGTTATGAATATGAGCGAAATTATGTTCAGAATGAGCGAGTTTATGATTCGGCTTTTTATTAAAAATCCTACGCTGGTCCTTGAAATAAGGCTGATTCCCAAATCGTGATGAATCAGAACGCGGTTGAGCCAGCTGAAATACTGGAGCGTGAACGGCTTGTCGAGTCCGAGTTCTTCACGGAGCTTTGCCATTTGTTCCTGCGAAAAGTTGTTGTCCCCCGTCGTGGAAGCTGCGTTCATGCTTTGCGAGGTTGATGTTTGGTTCAGGAGCTGCTGCGTCATCATCTGGTCCACAATGTCGCCCGGAGCCAGTGCCATGAGCGCAAAAAGTGCCCAGCCGAGCATAAAAAGTATCGCAATCATCGTGATGACTCTTCCGATTATAAAAGATGCCAGCGGTGACTTTGCCCTGAACGCGCGCCACGGGGCCGCCACCGTCGCAAAAAGTTTTCTTAAAAATGCCATAGAAATCATCATATCACAAAACAGTCTGAAAGTGTTGAATTATGCGGTAGTTTTATTTTACGAATTTGGTGATTTTACTAGACTTTTTTCATTGTAGGACAACTTGTACTATAGCAGGATTGTAAAAATTTCATAAGCTATTATGAAATTTTTCGTGGCATTACAGCTGATGGTTCGTGGAATGACAGTAAACGAAACGTGGCATTACAGCTGATGTTTTGTGGAATAATAGTAAACGAAACGTGGCATTACAGCTGATGTTTTGTGGAATAATAGTAAACGAAACGTTACATTACGGCTGATGGTTCGTGGCATTACGGCTGAAGGTTCGTGGAGAGACTGGCTAGTTCAATAAATTTTCTTTTGTAATAATTGTGATTATCGCTACCTCATGTTATATTTTACGAAATAGGAGATGCAATTATGGTTACAACTTATACAATGTGGCCGTCAGAGCTGACGATGGATTTCATTCGCTCAATACAGGCAATTTTTCAGAACAAAGAAATCGAAATCAGTATTCATGAAGTCGCTGATGAAACAGACTATTTGCTTTCTTCTCCTGCCAATAAAAAGCATCTTTTCGCTTCACTTGCAGAAGCAAAAAAACACGAGAATTTTGTTAGGGTCTCAGAAGAGAGTTTATGATTATTTCTTTTACACAAACAGCCTTTGAAGATTATCAAAATTGGTCAAAAGAGGATGATGAGGTTCTTGTCGTTTCCTGCATGTATCATTATAAGTGATAAAATTATCTGCACGTTTTCTTGATTTCTTCTATATTGTATACTCAAAATTGTTGCCAGTTGTGAAATACTTATGCAACGTTCGTATACGAAGCAAAGTCCACCACAGAAAGTTTCTACATGCGTTGTTCGGTTTCTCAAAAAGCAATTTTTGCAATGCGGTGGAATAAAGTAAAAAACATTTTGCCACGCACGAATATGGCTGAAGGTTTTTACTCATTTCCAAGTTTGTTCACAAAAAAATCAATGCATTCTTTGGCTGGAAGAGAAAGCATTTCGATTTTTTTAATGAGCTGACGGTATTTCTGAAATAATTTGATTTCCTGCTCAATAATCCTGTCAGAAGATTCGCTAGTTTTTCCTGTTACAAGGTATTCAACCGTAACACCAAGAACCTGAGCGATTTTTACAGCATTTTCTGCAGAAGGCATTTTAGCGGCAGATGAAAGATATTGGTCGATTGTTCTTCGGCTTATTCCGCTTTTTGCGGCAAGCTCTTTTACTTTTATATCTTGAAATTCCAACTCACTTTTTAAGTTTTCCCGAAATGCCATGAATATAGATTACTTCGATTTGCGTAAAGTTTTTCTTGAAATACCACAATAGAAAAGATAAAATGAAGATTACGCAAATAGAGGTTAGAAATTTTGCTCTGACTTCTATCGAAATAGTTTTTTATCTATGAAGCCTTGAAACACGGAGGAAAGTGGTAATGGCAAAAAATGAGGTATCAAAAACAAACCGTAATCTGCCTGCTTATAAGCAGAAAGATTCAGATACGAAGGTAACGACAAGTTTCACACATGGGGAACGTAGGACTTACGGTAAAGATGTGTTTATACAGGAGTCCTTTGATCAGATGATTGTGACTCAGGAAACAAAGAACAGTAAGAAAAAATAATACATGGAGAAATTTGAATGCCTAAAAAAACTACAGATACAGTGACCCAAACTCAAACCCATACCGAAGAAAACGTAGACCTCACTAGAGAGGAAAAAATTGGACTAGGTATGAGGCGTCATCATTTTAAACGCGTAAAAAATGAGCGCGACAAAGCTAGAGATGAGATTGACCGATTAAAAGCTGAGAAAAAGGAACTCCAAAAACAACTTCGCGCTCTGAAGAAAGAAAAGTAAGTTTTTTGCAATAACGGACATCTGCAAATTGTCTCATGTCTGGAGAAACTTCTATGCCGAATTTTCTCCAGATTTATTCGTGACTAGGTAAATAAACTTTAAGGAGATTTTTTTATGGAAATCGTTATAGTGAATGCAACCCGGACTCATATGCCTTCTGGGCTTTGGAAGGCAGATCCTGTGCGTGCGAGTAAGGCTGATTATCTTGTAGAAGAGCGGAATGGAAAGGTTTATGCGGTATACGAATTTACTGGCGTAACACGGCCTAATAATGATGGGCGCTTTTCATTTCAAGGTCTGAAAGATGTATCTAATAGCCCAGTTGGAAAAGATATAAAACAAAAGTTGAATTTGTCTAGGCAGCAAGGAGAAGCTAATCCAGTTCGATATGCAAAAATTTAGTTCTTGAAAACAAGTGCGTTATAGTTTTCAATTTTGAGTTTTTGAAAATAGGTCATTTGTAAGTTCGAAATGACCTATTTTTTCAATCTTCTCGCTTTAATTATCCAGTTCTCGCCCTCAAAGCAAAAAAGCAAAAAATCGCGACGACGATTTTCTCTGATTTGAGCGCGGAGAAAGTCACCGCCGAGGATTTGATGGAGTTTCTTATGTGAGTCAGCTAAAAATCCTAAAAAAAATTCAAAATTCCATTTCACTCTGTCACGTAATGACATACTGGGACAGTTATAATGCGCTTACAAACTAAATCAAAAAAAGGAGAAAATCTTATGAAAAAACTTGCACTGTTTTTGCTCTTGCTTGCACTGTTCGTGTTTACCTCGTGCAGCTCGGACTCGGAAAGCGAGCCTGAGAAAATTTTTTATACCGTAACGTTCAACTCGGCAGGTGGAAGCGAGGTTGCTTCTCAGACTGTTGAAAGCGGAACTCTCGCAACACGCCCGGAGGCACCTTCAAGAACTGGTTACACGTTCTCTGCCTGGCTCTGCGGCGACGCTGATTTTGACTTTAACTCAAAAATTACCGCCGACACCACGCTCACCGCAAAATGGACTGCGAACACCTACACGGTTACGCTCGACAACAACGGCGAAACAACAGAGATTCTCGCGACTTACGGAGAAAAGCTTCCAGACCTCGAAGAAGTTCCAGCATTAGCGAACAGCAACTTTGGTGGATTCTACACCGAAAAGTACGCAAAAGGAACGAAGTTCATCGACTCTGAGGGCGAAGGGTGCAAAATTTGGGAACTCGTAGAAGATGCGACCTTGTACGCAGCATGGGGATACAAAATCAGCTACGAGAACATTAAAGACGTAGAGAACCCAAATCCGGAAATTTATACTGGCGAAGACTATGTTACGCTCACCGATTTGAAGAATATTGTGGGGTTCGTGTTCTTAGGTTGGTACGATGCCGAAACCGGTGGAAACAAAGTCGAATCGATTGCGGCGGGCAGCACTGGCACAAAGACGCTGTATGCACGGTGGCAGGAATACAGTTATACAGTAAAGCACCTTTTGCAAAACATTGAAAATGATGAATATACGCTAGATACAGAAGAAAAATTTTATCTAAATCCTAACGAAACAACCTCAGCCGCTGCAAAAACTATCGAAGGATTTGACGCACAACCTTTCGAGCAGAAAACTCTTACCGCTGACAACTCGATTGCTGTTATCGAAATCAAATATAACCGCAAAACCTACAACGTAGAATTTGACGCAAAAGGAGGAAGCGAGGTTACCACGCAAACAGTACGTTATGGGGCAAAAGCCACTGCACCAACATCGGAGCGAACTCCGTACGATTTGATTGGCTGGTACACTTCCAACGACGGCGGAGAAACACTTGCAGAAAATTCATTTGATTTTACCACACCGATCGCAGCTTCTGTAAAGCTATATGCTAAGTGGTATCTGGATTTATCAAACTGCACGGCGGATAATGTCGTCGAAAAAATAAACGCAATGACAGAAAGCGATACTGTTATCTTTACAGGCGAAATTTCTTATTCAACCATTAATGCTATAGGAACTGCAATCAATAAAAAAAGTTTCGGAATCGGGCTTGATTTGAGCGGAACGACAGGATTAACAGAAATTTATAGCTGCGCGTTCTGGAACTGCAAGGGACTCACCAGCGTCTCTATTCCGGCCAGCGTAACCTCTATCAAATACGATGCGTTCAATAACTGCACGGGTCTCACGAGCGTCACAATTCCTGCCGGCGTCACCTCAATCGAAACCCGAGCGTTCGCTGATTGCACGGGTCTCACAAGCATCACGATTCCTGCCAGCGTCATCTCAATCGGAAACACCGCGTTCGCTGATTGCAATAAGCTTGCAAATATAACTTTTGAGGGAACTGCAATACAGTGGAATGCGATTGAGAAAGGGGACGACTGGCACTCTGAAGTTCCAAGAACAACTAAAGTCTCGTGCAGTGACAGGGATGTGGCTTTATAGTAGAACCACCTTCATGGTCACTGCCCACGAAGAACCAATCTTATTACGAGGAGGAAAATTTTATGGCTAAAAGAAAAACAGTATGCGTAAAAAGTTCAAAGCGGAACGAAAGAAATACCAGACCTAATGCATCGAAAAGCAGAAGTTTCAACAAGGCTAAAGAATTTGATGACGAAGATGAAGTCGATGAAGATGACGGAGATGATTCTGAACTTCCTGATATTTTCTCCAGTTATAATGGGTGGAATGTCTGGATTGAAAAAGATCCTGTTCATAAATTTATAGTTACGGCAACTCTCGACAGTGAAAATGAAATTGAAATTGACAGAATCGAAATTTATGGCGATGAAATTGATGAAGGGGCTGATATTGAAACCATCGTTGCTGAGAAAATCGATGAACGCGACGAGGAAAGAGCGTCAATGGAGGATTGGAACAGGCATTATGGAAGTTACATGGGGTTGTCTGAGGATCCTGATTGGTTTGATTCTTACGCTCCAGACTAATTTTGTTATTCCTTTTCCGAACAAAAAATTCGGCTTTGAATAATCTAGAATTTTGATTTTGCCTGTTTGAGAGATTTTCCCGAATAGGCAAAATCTGCGGGAAGCTCTATTATGGAAATTGATATGACGAAAACTTCTGAAAAGACGGACTTCATAATACAAAGAATGCGGCTGCGCAACAGCGAAAAAACTTTTCTCTTGCTCAGACGCTACAAGGGGAATGAGAGCGTCGTTACGATTCCCGACGGTGTAGAAAAAATCGGCGACAATGTTTTTGCCGACGACATCGAGCCGAACGAGACAATCACAAAAATCATCATACCAGATTCTGTTCTGGAAATTTCTGAAAAGGCTTTTGCTTGGTGCAAGAGTCTCAAAGAAATTGAATTTCCAAAGGCTATCAAGTCTTTCTGCATAAGTTTTGCGACCTGTCCAAAAATGAAAGAAATTTTTGTTCCAGAGAGCGTCGAAGAAATAGGATTCCCGTCAACGAAGCAGAATTATCACATTGGGGAGAACATACGGAGAATTCTTTTCGTCAAAATGATAAAGCAGGATTCAGTTCTCTCGTCTCTCAAAAAATGGATATGCGCTCAGTTCGCCAATAATCCGGCATACATATTGCAGAATGATTTTTTTGTGAACAAAAAACATCGGAGCACGCTTTTTTACATGAATACGAGCGAAGAAGCGAACGTACCCGAAGGAATTGAAACTGTCTCTACCACCACATTCTACGAGTTTCTTTTGGACAAGGATTCTGTTCCGGTCAAAAAAGTGTATTTGCCTGGCAGTGTCAAAAAAATTGAGTATGCCACGTTTTTAAGCTGCTCACATCTTGTTAATGTTACTTATGACGGTCTTTTTGCTGATTTGGATATATGTAAGTGGGGATTTTTTACTTGCCTTCACTTTGGCAAGGACGGCAGGGAGATTACCTGCAAAGACAGAAAGCCGAAAGTCGAAAAACTCGGAAAGGGGCTGCAGTTCGAACGCATAATCTTCATTCATCACGTCTTCAAAAATGGCGGTTGCATGAACAAGAATCAATTGCAGAAGCTTTTAAAGGACACTTTTGGCGAGGAAAAACTTTCTATTTCTACAATCGGCCGCGACATCGATTTTCTGCGCGACCGCTTCAAGGCACCCATCGTCTTCTCCCGCGACCGAAACGGCTACTACTACACAGACCTAACTTTCAGCATCGACGCCGATTAGTGAACTTTCCTCACACCCCCAAAACCGCGGAACGGCAGTAGTAACTTTTACCTGTGGTGGTGGTTTCGATACGCTTCGCTACTCAACCAACGGAAACGCTGGAAGTTAACTTTAGGAATACGAGTCCACTTGAGCGTTTCCCGCAAGTTTTCGGAAACGCTCGAATGGATTTTTCCGAACAAAAAATAGTTTTTGCGTTTCCTAAAACTCGCGCTCTGGTGGGTATACTTGCAGGTGTTCACAAAACGCGGCGGCAAGGAGTGCCTCGTTTTGTGAGTGCAGTCTTGTTGCTCGCGCGAAGCTCGCAACTGTGAGGGAGCCGAGTTATCTTTCCCCTGTGGTGGTTTCGACTACGCTCAACCACCGAACTGTTTTCAATCTATCTGTGTCCTATCTGAGTTCATCCGTGTTAATCTGTGTCTTCCTCGAAAAGTCAACTTTCAGCTGTGGTGTTTTCGACTACGCTCAACCACCGAACTATCTTCAATCTATCTGTGTCAAAATCGAAAAGTCAACTTTCAGATTTTATTTCTTCATCTGCGTTGCATTGTGAATGTAAGCTTTCTTGTTTTTATGCTATAATTCTCGCAAGGAGCTCTCATGGGAATCTATCTTAATCCGAACAACGAAAACTTTAAGGCAACACTCACGCGACCGATTTATGTTGACAAAACGCAGATGATTTCGGTCATCAATGACTTCATGGCGACGGATAATAAATACCTTTGTATTTCCCGCCCTCGTCGGTTCGGTAAGACGATTGCAGGAAACATGCTTTGTGCATATTTTTCAAAAGGTGCCGATTCCCGCGAACTTTTTGCGCCGTACAAGATTTCTTCAGACCCGAGTTTTGAGCGCAATCTGAACCGCCTGAACGTAATAAAAATCGACATGAACAGCGAATACAGGCTTGAGCGTCAAAAAGAAGAGCTGCTGAACAACCTTACGGACAGGATTCTCGCAGAAATGAAAGCACAGTTTCCAACCGTTCCAATTAACGAAAAAGGTTCAATCGGTCAGGCGATTATTGAAATCTATGCCGCTCTCGGCGAGCAGTTCGTGATTATCATCGACGAATACGATGTTCTCGTCCGCGAGAATGTTCCGCAAAATCTTTTTACGCAGTACCTTGATTTTTTGAACGGACTTTTTAAGAGCGACACCGTTCGCCCGGCGATTGCCCTTGCGTATCTTACGGGAATCTTGCCGGTCGTGCGCGACAGAATTCAGTCAAAATTGAACAATTTTGAGGAATACACGATTCTTGACGCAGGTGAGCTTGCCGAATTCATCGGATTTACGGCCGATGAAGTAAAGGCGTTATGCGAAAAATATAATGTTGACTACGAGGAAATGAAACGCTGGTACGACGGATACAGCCAGCACGGTCTTGAAATTTACAATCCTGAGTCGGTTGTAAAGTCAATTCAGAGAAAGTGTTTTGAGAATTTCTGGAGCAAGACTTCAACCTATGCAGTAATCAAAGAAAGAATCGAACAGGATTTTGCGGGCACGAAAGAGACTGTAATCAGAATGCTTGCAGGCGAAAGCATCGATGTGAATGTAATAATGTACATGAATACGATGACCGATTTCTGCTCGAAGGACGATGTTTTTACTTATCTTCTTCATCTCGGCTATCTCTCTTACGACAGAACCGAAAAAACGTGCCGGATTCCGAACAAGGAAGTGCAGCTTGAATGGACGGCCGCAGTTTCCGTTATGAGCGATTACTCCGTCACGAACAAAATCATCCAGTCGTCAAAAGAATTGCTCGCTGAAACTTTGCGCCTAAATTCCGAAGCTGTCGCAAAATCACTTGACGAAAGCCACATCCACGTGACGAGCAACCGGAGCTACAACAACGAGGACGCATTGCAGAGCGCGATTTATCTTTCGTACATTTATGCCCTGAACAAATACACGATTGTAAAGGAAATGACGACCGGAAAAGGCTTTGCGGACGTTGTGTTCATTCCGTTCGTGCCGAACATCCCTGCGCTGATAATCGAACTCAAGCGTAACGGAAGCACCGAGAGTGCCTTGAATCAAATCAAAGAAAAAAAATATTTCGCCTCGCTCGAAAATTACGCGGGAAACCTTCTGTTCATCGGCGTGAACTACGACGAAACCACCAAAACGCACGAGTGCAAGATAGAAGAATTTGTAAAGGAATAGTTTCGACCCTGTCTCTGTTCATCCGTGTTTATCTGTGTCCGCGGAACGGCAGTAGTAATTTTTTGCTTCGCAATACTTAGTTTCGCCGTTCCTCTCAGTTTTTGTCTCAAAAACTGAAAAAACGTAGTTTGAGGCACGTTTCCGTTTTTAATTTATCTGTGTCTCATCTGCGTTCATCTGCGTCTTCCCCGAAAAGTCAACTTTCAGCTTTTGTGGTTTCGACTACGCTCAACCAACGGAAACGCTCAAGTGGAGTTTCCGAACAAAAAATAGTTTTTTGCGTTTCCTAAAACTCGCGCTATGGTGGGGATACTTGCAAGTGTTCACAAAACGTGGCGACAAGGAGAGCCTCGTTTTGTGAGTGCAGTCTTGTTGCTCGCGCGAAGCTCGCAACTGTGAGGGAGTCGAGTCAACTTTCAGCTTTTGTGGTTTCGACTACGCTCAACCACCGAACTGTTTTTAATCTATCTGTGTCTCCCCCCAAAAAGTCAACTTTCACCTGTGGTGGTTTCGATACGCTTCGCTACTCAACCACCGAACTATCTTCAATTTAGCTGTGTCCCATCTGCGTTCATCCGTGTTCATCTGTGTCAAAATCGAAAAGTCAACTTTCAGCTTTTGTGGTTTCGATACGCTTCGCTACTCAACCACCGAACTATCTTCAATTTATCTGTGTCCCATCACTGTTTATCTGCGTTCATCTGTGTCAATTTCTGTCAAAAGGTAAAACCTAAAAGTCAACTTATAGCGTTTTCGTTCTGTTTGCGGTATAGTTTTTAATTATGCGACGAACTTTTATTCATTCTCTTCTATTAATATCAACAGTTTTATGCGCTTCATCTTGTTACAAATCCCCGGAGATGACACTTGAAGAAATCGAAGCTTACAGGGCTTCGGCGAATAACGACTTGATTCAAAAAAGCGTTTCTAAGCCCTGGAAAGATGAACCGTGGGTGAACGGAAAAGTTGGCGGAACTTGGAACGGAACTATTTCTGCAGACCCAAAAACGTTCAATATTTTGATTGCGGAACGTGACAATTCTTCCACACCAATTCTTGCACCGCTTTTGGTTCCATTAATCGATTATAACCCTGTCAAAAAAGAATGGCAGCCATACGCCGCATCGTTCGAAATCAAAACTGACGAACAGAACGACAAACTTGATTTGATTTATACGCTTCGCGATGATTTGTACTGGTCATTTTATGGTGCGCCTGAAAAGAAAATAAAAGTTACGAGCGACGACGTTGTTTTTTGGTACAACGAAATTCTTTGCGACGAAGAAATGGGGTCTTCCGCATACAACAGTCAGTTCATGGACCTTAAGGACGGGAGTGAGGGCATTATCACATGCGAAAAAATCGACGACCGTTCCTTTGTCTTTCATTTTCCAGCAATCATTGCGGAGCCGCTTTTGCACACGAGCATGACTTTTGGACCGAGTTTTATTTACAAAAAGGCAAAAGATGAGGGCGGAGCCAAAAAAGTTAAGGACATTCTTTCGATTGAAACTGACCCAAAAACAATTCCTAGCGTGGGCGAGTATTTTATTACAGAATACACGCCGGGGCAGCGTGTCGTTTACGAGCGAAATCCTGATTATTACAAAAAGGACGATGCGGGGGAGGGTATAAATTATCCGCAGAAGAAAGTTTATCAGATTGTGAGTGAGCCGAACACGAACTTTCTTCTATTCAAAGAGGGAAAAATTGAGACCTTCGCTCCTTCTCCAGAACAGCTTGAAGAAATTGTGAATGGCGCAAAGAACTTCGAAAATGACGGTTACACGGTCTTTAATTCGGCAGGCGGACTTTCGGCTCCGTTCTTTGCTTTTAATCAGAATCCTAAGAACAAGGACGAGCCTTATTACAAATGGTTCACCAAAAAAGAATTCCGTCAGGCAATGAGCTGCCTTATAAACCGCGAGCGAATAATCTCGCAGTCGTACAGAGGAATTGGCGAGCCGAAATACAATTTCTTCCCGGAGCCTAACGCATTCTTTAACGCTGACATAAAACTTGAATATCGTTTTAGCCATGCACACGCAAGAAAACTTTTGGAATCCGCTGGCTTCGTAAAAAAAGAGGACGGATTTTTGTATGATGATGAAGGAAAAAAAGTTGAATTCAATCTTTCGATTACGCCTTCCGGGGCGGTTATCAGCGATATTGCGCAGATAATTTGCGATGAATGCAAAAAAGAAGGAATCACAATAAATGTAGTTCAGATTGACTTTCAAAAACTTATTGAGCAGCTCACGGCCACTTACGACTGGCAGACTTCGATTCTCGCCCTTGGCGGCGGTTCGCTTTTTCCGACGCAGGGAAGCAACGTTTGGCTTTCTTCGGGAAACTTGCACATGTGGAATCCGCTTCAAAAAGAGCCTGCTACGGAATGGGAAGCACGTGTTGACAAATTGTACAAAGAGGCGAGCTGCATAGTTGATGCTGAAAAAGCACGCCCGTTGTGGGACGAATATCAGAAAATCATCTTGGAGCAGTGCCCGATTATTTATCTTATTCGCAACCGAAGTTTTTTTGCAATCAACAACCGTTGGGATTTGAGAAACGTTTATTTTGACAACATCGTTGGTGCGGAAACTCAGCACGTTTTTATCCGCGAAGTTAAGTGAGTTCGGAGACTTTTATCAATTTTAGTTTTGGAGTAGAATGAACCATTATGTTTAAAACTTTTATTGCGTTTATAAAAATTTTCTTTTTTATGTTGGGCAAACGAAAACAGCTCAAACTGGCAAAAAAATATGACAAAGAAGGCAATATCGCCGAGCGCGACAGAATCGTAAAAGAATGCGTTCCTTTGTGGGCGCGTTACGTTTTTAAGGTTTGCCACTCCACTGTGGAAGTCGTTGGTGCCGAAAAACTCCCGAAAGACACTGCCGTGGTTTTTATCGCGAACCATCAGGGCGCAATGGACATTCCGGCGCTCTTCGGATTTATTGACAAGCCTATGACTTTTGTTGCAAAAGCTGAACTTGGAAAAATTCCAGTTCTTTCTGACTGGATGAAGATGCTTCAGTGCACGTTCATTGAGCGAAAAAGCCCTCGAAAATCTGTTCAGGCAATTCATGACGCGGCAGAGGGCGTTAAAAAGGGCTATTCTCAGGTAATTTTTCCGGAGGGAACTCGAAGCCGCGGTTTTGCGCACAATGAATTCAAGGCAGGAAGCTTTAAGCTGGCGTTCATGTCAAAGGCTCCGATTGTGCCTGTAACGATTGAAGGCACTTGGAAAATTTACGAAGAGAACAAAAGACTTTGCCCGGGCGACGTAAAACTTACGATTCACGACCCGATTGAGACCGCAAATCTTACCCGTGAGCAGCAGCAAGAAATTCCTGCAAAAGTTGAGCAGATTGTTTGTTCGATTCTTGCTGAACCACGCAAGCGGATTGCGGAATAGCGCAACGCTTGCAATAAAATGTAAAATATTGTAGCTTAATGTCAATCAAATTATTTCCTAGTAAGTTACTAAACAAACTTTTAAATTTGATTTTTGGAGAAAACAATGAGTCTTCTTGAAGTAAAGAATCTTAGTGTGAATATAGAAAAAAAACAGATTATTTCTGGAATGAATTTGAACGTTAACGCTGGAGAGACGCATGTTCTGATGGGACCGAACGGTGCCGGAAAATCAACTTTCGGCTACACGCTCATGGGAAATCCTCGCTACACGGTTACGGACGGAAATATTTTTTTTGATGGCGAGGATATTACTCAGATGTCTGCCGACAAACGCGCCGCAAAAGGAATTTTTCTTTCGTTCCAGGCTCCGCTCGAAGTTCCTGGAATTACGCTTGAGTCTTTTATCCGCAATGCCTTGCAGCAGCAGACTGGAAAGCGCGTAAAGCTCTTTCAGTTCCAAAAGCAGCTCAAAGAGATGATGGCTCTGTTGAACATGGACGAAAGTTATGCTTCCCGCGATTTGAACGTTGGTTTTTCTGGCGGTGAGCGAAAAAAGAGCGAGATTCTTCAGCTTTTGATGCTCAACCCAAAACTTGCGATTCTTGACGAGACCGACTCTGGTCTTGACGTTGACGCGGTTCGCACTGTTTCAAAAGGAATCGAAGAATATCAGAAACGTCAGAACGGCGCGCTGATTATTATCACGCATTCAACAAAAATCCTCGAAAGCCTTAACGTCGATTTTACTCACGTTCTCGTAAAAGGCAAAATCGTAAAAGACGGCGACGGCTCGCTCGTTAACAATATCAACGAAAACGGATTTGACCAGTTCATAAAATAACGGCGGTAGAGACACTATGGCAGAGAAAACTCCTGAAATTACAGATATAGACCGTTCTCCTTACGATTTTCGTTATGAGGAGAAGGGCTTTTACAGAAACGAAAAAGGTTTGACTCCAGAAATCGTTGCCAAACTTTCCGAGGACAAAAATGACCCGGAGTGGATGCGCGAATTTCGTCAGGAGTGTCTTAAGATTTACAATGAGCTTCGCGTTCCTGAGTGGGGCCCTGATATTTCTGCTCTCAACATTGACGAGATTGCCACTTACGTTCGTCCGAACACAAAAATGCAGGGAAAGTGGGAAGATGTTCCTGATGATATAAAAGACACTTTCGAAAAACTCGGAATTCCTGAGGCGGAACGCACTTCCCTTGCGGGCGTTGGCGCGCAGTACGATTCGGAGTTGGTTTACCATAATTTGCAGGATGAGGTTGCTCGGCAGGGCGTAATTTACACGGACTTTGAAAGTTCTCTCCGAGGCGAGTATGCCGACATGGTAAAAGAGCATTTTATGAAGCTCGTAAAACCAAATGACCACAAGTTTGCGGCTTTGCACGGTGCGGTCTGGTCTGGCGGAAGTTTTGTCTACGTTCCTAAAGGCGTAAAAGTCGAAGTTCCGTTGCAGTCATATTTTAGATTGAACGCAAAAGGGGCTGGGCAATTTGAGCATACTTTGATTATCGTTGACGAAGGTGCGGACGTTCATTTTATTGAAGGCTGTTCGGCACCAAAATATAATGTTGCGAACCTTCATGCCGGTTGCGTTGAGCTTTATGTTAAAAAAAATGCTCACTTACGCTATTCAACGGTCGAAAACTGGTCAAAGAATATGTACAATTTGAACACAAAGCGTGCGCGTGTAGAAGAGGGCGGCTCAATCGAGTGGGTGTCTGGTTCATTCGGAAGCCACGTTTCTTATTTGTACCCAGAAAGCGATTTGGTTGGAAAAGGTGCCAGGGCAGAATTTACGGGAGTAACTTTTGCGGGTGCCGGGCAGAACTTGGACACCGGTGCAAAAATGGTTCATCTTGCGCCGAACACAACTTCGCTCATAACTTCAAAGTCAATTTCCAAGAGCGGCGGAATCTCGACTTACCGAAGCGCGGTTTACATCGACAAAAAGGCTGTCGGTTCAAAGGCGAGCGTTTCTTGCGACAGCTTGATGCTCGACAATATTTCTCGCAGCGACACGATTCCTGCGATGGACATTCACACTGACCAATGCGATGTTGGTCACGAGGCAAAAATCGGACGAATCTCGAATGATGCGGTTTTCTATCTTATGAGCCGCGGTGTGAGCGAAGAAGAGGCTCGCGCCATGATTGTGTCTGGCTTTGCCAATCCTGTTTCGAAGGAACTTCCTCTCGAATATGCCGTTGAGATGAACAATTTGATTCGTCTTGAAATGAAAAACAATATATGAGGTCAAGAAAATGAAGCAGATTTACACATTTAAAGAACTGAATAAAATTCCTGCCCTCACGTGGAACTGGCTCAAAATGAATCGTGCTAACCTTGACGTTGAGGCTGAGAGCGATGTTATTTCCGAAAAAAAAGAGATTGTTGCCACAAAGCCGAACGAAAAGGTTTCGCTCCATTTTGATTTTGAAGACGGAAAAACTTATGAGCACGAGCAAATCATAACTGCACGCGAGAATTCAGAAATCACTGTGATTATGGATTACAGTTCCGCCGAGAATGCGTCGGGTTTTTCAAAAATCCGTACAAAACTCGTTGCGGAGGCGAATGCAAAAATTCATCTTGTAAAAGTGCAGCTTTTGGGCTCTGATTTTGTGCAGATTGACGACACTGTTGGTGAGTGCGCAGATAATGCCGAAATAAAAGTTACTCAGGTGGAGCTTGGCGGCGCAAAGATTTTTGCCCAGGTAAAAAATGATTTGAATGGTTTTATGTCAAAATTCAAAAGTCACACTGCGTATCTTTGTAAAGACAAACAGAATTTTGATTTTAATTATCTCGTAAATCATTTTGGAGAAAAGTCCGACACAAGAATGTGGATAAAGGGCGTTGTTGACGGTGAGGCTACAAAAACTTATCGTGGTACAATCGATTTTAAAAATGGCTGTGCAGAATCAACCGGAGACGAGCAGGAAGAAACTTTGCTCATGAGTCCGACTGTAATCAACAAGTCAATTCCGATTATTCTTTGTGATGAAGAGAATGTTGCTGGCTCGCATGGTTCAACGATTGGCCGTTTGAGTGCTGACGAACTTTTTTACATGCAGAGCCGCGGAATAACAGAAGACGAGGCAAAGAAAATGATGGCTCGCGCAAAAATCATAAGCGTTGCGAACCAAATCCCAGATTCTGCCCTCGTAGAAAAAATCACCACGTTCATTGATAAATAGGTAAAAGGTGGTTTCGACAAGCTCAACCACCGTATTTCCTTTGCAGTTTCAAAAGTTGATTCTCTGCGCCTTCTTTGTAGTTTAAAAGTGAAGCGCCTGTTTTTTTCAAAAACTGGTGGGGAACGCATAAGTAGACTTAATCCAAAAGTTGATTTCTCGCACTTTCTTTACGGATTTAAAGTGAAGCGCCAGTTTTCTATGAAAACTGGCGTGGAACGCACAAGTAAAACTTAAATTCAAAAAGTTCACTTGTAGCGTTCCCTTTTATACCTTGAATTTATTCATCTGCGAATCGATTTCGTTTATCGAAGTTTCAATTTCCTGTTTAATCGCTTCGAGGGACTGTTGTGAATCGTTGATTTGGGCTGCACCGCCGTTCATCTCGTCCATTCTGTTTTTCATGTTCAGCGTAGAATCTTTGAGTTCGCGAACTCCGGTCAAAATTACAGAACTTTCTTCCGTCATTTTTGAAGATGCCGTTTTTACTTGGTTCGTAGATTTTGTAAGACTTGTAAGTGCCGTGTTTATGTCTTTAGATTCTGCTTCCTGAGTCCTCATTGAAACGGAAATCTTATTGATAATATTGTTCGTTAGCTGAATTCCAGACGAAACGTTTGCAAATGATTCCTGAGTTTCTGACGATTTTGAAACGATTTCTGAAATAGAAGTCTGAATCGCCATCAATTGTTCTCCGATCGTTCTTGATTGCTCGGACGACGTTTCTGCAAGTGCACGAATTTCATCAGCAACAACCGAGAATCCTTTTCCCGCTTCACCGGCATGAGCCGCTTCAATTGCTGCGTTCATGGCAAGAAGGTTTGTCTGTTCCGCAATCGAAGAAATTATCATATTTGCTTCTTGCAACATAGTGCTCTGATTCTGAATCTCTTCAATTTTTACGTTTACTTCGCTTTGCTTTCGGATTCCTGCCTGCGTGTTGTTTTCAAGTTGGTCAAAAGATTTTGTAAGATTTCCAACCGATGAGTTTACTCCGTCAATGCTATCAATCATCTTCTTTATTGAACTTTCAGCCTGTGTTACGGTTTGTACCTGATTTTCAATAAGCTCGTCCAATGAAGAAATATTTTCCGAAATGTTGTTTATTGTTTCGACAGTTTCGGCAACTTTTTCTGTCTGCTGGAAAATCGTTGAATCCATCATCTCAATGTTATTCAAAATGTTCGTCATCGATTCCGAAGTTTCGTTCGTGCAGATTCTGAGTTTGTCTCCGTTCGTTACAAGATTGTCTTTTGAACTTTTTACTGACGAAATTATAATCTGAACTTTTTCAATAAATGCGTTGAATCCGTCAATGAGCATTTTTAATGATTTTAGCGAATTCTTTTCATCAACGTTGATTCGGCGGCTCAAATCTGCTTCGCCCGAAGAAAGATGCGTTGTGGCTCGTATAAGAACTTTCATCGGGTTAAAAATCTTTCTGTAAAGGGCAAAACCTAGCCGCAAACCGTAAATTATGAGAATGAGCAAAAAAGGAATGAGTGAATTTTTTAAGAATTCAGGTACGTCAAATGTTCTTGAAAGAACCATGTACCAGCCGGCGTCTTTTATAGGTGCGAGTGCGTAAAAGTGTCTGATTGTGCATGTGGTTTTGAAAGAATCTGGCTTTAAAAATTCGTCAGATTTTCCTTGAAGGGCCGGAATAATTTCTGTAATCGGTTTGTGACTTCCCATAAGTGATTCATCGAGAGTTCCTGAAATCTCAAGACTGCTGTTGTAAAGATGCATCGTGGTTTTTGGTTCGAGCGTTGCATACATCGTTTTTACAAAGCTTGAAAGCGGAATTCCAGTTCCGATTATTCCCAGGAATGTTCCTTTTTCGTCCCGGACGATTGCGTTTACCCAAGCGAGCGTTTCTTTTAGCGAAATGTCATAATCTATAAAAAGATCGTAATCTTTATTCAAATTTTTCGTGTAGTTGTACCAAGCTTCTGCCGGATCGTTTACGTCAACTTTTCGCTGAGGTTCGTTGTTAAAATAGTAGACAAGTTCCTCTTCCGTAATCATAAAAGTTGTGTGGCTTGTAAAAGAATTTTGGTACGATTTGATTTCTTTAAAAGCTTCTTCGCGTAAATCATCATCTGTAGGCTCTTTCATGTAGCTTATAATGAGCGGTGAATTGGACATTTGGATTGCAAGCGTCATTTGATCTTTAAAACCTACTTGAAATTCTAAAAGTTTTCTGTCCGCGATTCCCTTTAAATCTTTCGTTGCGTTTCGTTCAAAGATAACACGAGATCCTACAACGATAATATTAATTGCAATAAGTCCAATGAAGATGTGGTAAATGAGTTTTAAAGCTTTCTTGGATTTAGGGGACATAAAAATTTCCTTTTTTTGAGATTAATTTAATTATGACGTGGAATTTGAAAGAAAACAATGTTTTTTCAGAAAAATTTTAGTTATGAAAATGCTAAAACTTTATCTTAAAACCTAGAGGAATACTAGGCTATACAAAATGAATTTATTTTAGTACACTATTAGAATCACCGATAATTGTTTTTTTTAATGATGAGGAATCTAGTATGAATAAATATAGAAATGATTTTCCGCTTTTTAAGGCGATAGATGAAAAGAATTCAATTGATAATTCCGGGCTGATTTATATGGACTCGGCGGCGACTGCTCAGAGACCCTATATCGTTCTTAATGCGATGGATCATTTTTATTCGACGCAGAATGCCAATCCTTTGCGCGGGCTTTATTCTTTGAGTGAGCGGGCCACAAAGGCTTATGAGGACGCTCGTGACACTGTGGCAAAATTCATAAACGCAAAATCTTCAAACGAAATAATTTTTGTCCGAAACGCGTCAGAGGCTTTGAATCTTGTGGCGTACACTTACGGAATGGCTAACGTGAATGCGGGCGACGAGGTTGTGGTTTCAATTATGGAGCATCACTCGAATATTCTTCCGTGGCAGTTCGTTTGTAAGACGAAGGGTGCGACATTAAAATTCATGTACGTTGACAAATCGACCGGGGCGATTCCTGAAAGTGAATACTCAAAAATCACTCCAAAAACAAAAATCGTTTCTGTAACCCATGTGTCGAACGTTCTCGGAACTCAGAATCCTATAAAAAAAATCGCGGAGATTGCCCATAAGAACGGTGCCGTAATGGTTGTTGACGGTGCTCAGTCCACTCCGCACATAAAAGTTGATGTGCAAGATTTGGGCGCGGACTTTTTGGCGATGAGCGGACATAAACTTTGCGGTCCGATGGGAATTGGTGCACTTTACGGCCGCTACGAGCTTCTTGACGCGATGCCACCTTTTTTGCGTGGCGGCGAGATGATTGAATACGTTACGGAAGACAGCGCGACCTGGGCGGAGGTTCCTCACAAATTCGAGGCGGGAACTGTAAGTGCGGGTGATGCCGTTGGAATGGCTGCCGCAATCAGATACATTCAGAACGTTGGGCTTGAAAATATTGAAAAGCACGATAACAATCTTGCGGAAAAGTTGGTGGAAGGAATCAAAAAAATCCCTCACTTCCACATTATTGGCGAGCAGGACGGCCGAAAACGCTGCGGAATTGTTACTTTTACGATTGACGACGTTCATCCGCACGACATTGCGACTCTTTTGAGCGACGAGAATATTGCGATTCGGGCGGGGCATCACTGTGCTCAGCCGCTGCAAAAATATCTGGGAATTCCGGCTTCGGCTCGTGCGTCTCTTTATTTGTACAATACCGAGGAAGAAGTTGATATTCTTCTTTCAAAACTTCCTCAAATCCGCAAGTGGTCAGGCTTTAAGGATTAATGTAATCTGTAATTTTCAGACACAGATAAACACGGATTAGCACAGATGGGACACAGATAGATTGAAGATAGTTCGGTGGTTGAGTAGCGAAGCGTATCGAAACCACAGCAGGTAAAAGTTGACTTTTAGGTTTTGACACAGATGAACGCAGATGAACGCAGATGGGATACAGATGAATTGAAAGATGAAAGAGATAATCTAGACTTTCAAAAGTGGACTAAAAATCTTAAAAGCAAGTAGTAACTGTTTCAGAACTTTTACCCAACCCGATAATCATTTTTGCCCTGCAAAACTGACGGGAAAGGTAAAACAGATTAAAAATCCTAAAACTGAGTAGTAACCGTTTCAGAACTTTTACCAACCCAATAATCAGTTTTGCCCTGCAAAACTGACGGGAAAGGTAAAACAGATTAAAAATCTTAAAAATCAAGTAGTAACCTTTCCCGAAATTTTGTAGAATATTCTCAAACATTTTCTTGTGGAGAATAAAATGGCAAACACAATTGATTACAAAGATTCAGGCGTTGACGTTGTAGAAGGCTACAACGCGGTTAATGAATACAAAGTTCATGCAAAAAGAACTGCAATCCCAGGACTTTTAACGGAACTTGGAAGCTTTAACGGAATGTTCGAAATCCCGGCTGGTCTTAAACATCCTGTCGCTGTTTCTGGAACGGACGGTGTTGGTACAAAACTTGACATCGCTTTTCAGATGAAAAAATATGATACAGTTGGAATCGACTGTGTTGCGATGAGCGTGAACGACATCCTTTGTTCTGGCGTTCAGACTTCGTTTTTCCTTGATTATGTTGCCTGCGGAAAACTTGACGCAAAAGTTGCGGGCGAACTTGTAAAAGGTGTTGCAGACGGTTGTGTTGATGCAGGCTGCGCTCTTCTTGGCGGTGAGACTGCCGAGATGCCTGATTTTTATGATGTCGGAAAATACGACCTTGCAGGCTTTGGAGTTGGTTTTGGCGAAAAAGACGAGATGATTACAGGAAAAGACATTGCCGAAGGTGATGTTCTTATCGGTCTTTCTTCAACAGGACCTCATTCAAACGGCTATTCGCTCGTTCGAAAACTTGTAAAAGATTTTAACGAAGACTTCAACGGAAAGAAAATCGGCGAGGTTCTTCTCACACCTACACGAATTTATGTTCGCCCTGTAATGGACGCACTCAAAACTTTCGGAAAAGCCATTCACGGAATGGTTCACATCACTGGCGGTGGATTCTATGAGAACGTGCCTCGAATGTATCCAAAAGGAACTCAGCTGGTTTCAAGAATCAAAAAAGACAGCTGGGAAAAGCCAGCGATTTTTGACGAGCTTATTCGCCGCGGTGCAGACCCGGAAGGCGTTTGGGGCACATTCAACATGGGAATCGGGCTTGTTCTTGCGGTAAGTGCTGACAAGGCTGACGAAATTGTAAAACACTTTAACGAAAACGCTTCAAAGTTCGCTACGCCTGTTCACAAAGAACTTGGAATCCCTGATTTGAAGGCATATAAGATTGGTCACGTAGAAAAATCGGCTTCTAAACTTGGTGATGAACTTAAAGGTTCTCACGAAGCTACGATTCTTGAATAGGCCTGGAGATTTTTATGAAAATCGCGGTTCTCGTTAGTGGTGGGGGAACAAACCTTCAGGCACTTATCGACTACGAAAAATCTCATGCCGACTGCCCTTATCATATTCAGATTGTGATTGCTGATACAAAAAAAGCTTTTGCTCTGGAAAGGGCCTTGAATGCCGGCATTGAAACAAAAATCGTCTCTCCGTTTGCCGTGCTGGGTGCAGAAAAAGCTAAGACTTCTTCAAAAGAGGAAAAAAGGCTTGCTGTTAGCGATGCCGCTCTGGCCGCCGCAAAAAACGCAGGTTGCGATGCAATCGTACTTGCCGGGTGGCTTACGGTTTTGAGCGGAACGATAATCTCAGAATATTCAAATCGGATCGTGAACTTGCATCCGGCCCTCTTGCCAAAATTCGGCGGGGTAGGGATGTGGGGACACAACGTGCATGAGGCTGTTCTTGCCGCCCACGAAAAAGAGTCTGGCTGCACTGTTCATCTTGTTGACGCAGGATGTGATACTGGAAAAATCCTCGTGCAAAAAAAAGTTCCGGTTCTTGACGGCGACACTCCAGAAACGCTTTATGCCCGAATTGCTCCAGAAGAGCACAAGGCAATGGTTGAGGGCGTTTGTCTTTTGGCAAAGGAACTTAACTTGTAAAAATCAAAACATAAAAAAACGGTGGTTGAACTTGTTGAAACCA
>NZ_JPUF01000011.1 GCF_014737315.1 Treponema zioleckii
GCTCAGCCTCAGTTGTGAAGATTTCCCCAAGGAAGAAAAAATGAAAGTAAAAAAAATACTGGATAATTATTTTAAGTCTGTACATAATTTTTTCATTAAGAATTAAAGTGATGGAAAATGATGATGTTTATTTAAGAATAGTGCCCGCTGAAAAAATAAAATATTTGTTCATTCCGTCAAAGTTAAAAAGTGAATACAACGATTTTGTTCAAAATGAAGGCTTTTGCAAAAAATTAGCTTTTTCCAATAAAAGAATTTTGTTTTCTAAAAACGGGATTCTTTATGAAACGATTCTGAATGAAGATAAAGCAGAAACTAAAATTTTTATTCCAGAGTATTCTTATACCGTCACTGACGATTTTAATCTTGAGTTAAGTAAAGATGACTCAAAATTTTATCAAATGGTTTGTTTTAGCATTACGGAAAATGACGAAGAATTATTCGCTGCGTATTTTACTGTTTGTAATACTCATGGAATTGTATTTAAAGAATATACCCAGAAAAAGATTTATGAACTATTATGCAGTCATAAAGATGCTGTATTTAAAATAACAGAATGCCGTGAGTAAAATCCAATAGCATATAATGAATGTGCTGTCGGTTTTGACACAGATGAACACGGATAAACAGTGATGGGACACAGATAAACGGAAACGCTTCAAGTTGGCTTTGAGAATTTAAATTTATTTGTGCGTTTATGGAAACGCTGCAAGTTGGATTTGATAATTTAACTTTATTTGTGCGTTTCCCGCAAGTTTTCTAGCGAAAACTCGCGCTTTGGTTGGCGGGATTGCGGTGGTTGAGCGTAGTCGAAAACACAACCACTATAAGGCGAAGCTCAAAGTGACTCTTGCCGTTCCACCGTCATTGCGAGCAACGCGAAGCAATCGACACTACCGGGTGCCACAAGTAAGTTCTAAAACTGGCAGCCCCGTTCTTTGCCCCACAACCAACAGTACCTGAAAAATCGTTAGATTTTTCGAATCCGTGTGGCAATTTAAAAATCCCCAGCTGAAAGACCTGCGTAAATCCGCAAAGATTTCAGCCGGGGCGTGTAAGAACTATTCAGATTTCACTGAAATTACTTCACTTACAGTTTCAAGCGTAGTTTTACGACTCGTACCTTTTCCAAGATAACTTGTGCGTAGAACAATCTTGTATTTTTCTTCTGTAAGGAAATCCGGAACAAAGAAGTTCAGCTCGGTCGGCTTGTTGCGGAACAGGTTTGATTCATTCACCTTTGTCCACTGGCTTTCGTCAGGATTCATTTTTCCGTCCGAATCGACAGGAGCAAAGTAGATTCCCCAGGTCTCTCCTCCAAGCTTTAAGCGGCTTCCTGAGATTCTGCACGGTTTTCCTTTTGTGATGGAGCCATTTGCTTCTGCATTTGACAAGTCTGCAATTGTGGTGATTTCAGGGCTTCCGTCGGCATAGACGATTTTATCCACGCTTAAAGAAGATATCGCCTCATTTGTAAGATTTGTTGGCGTGAACTTGATGTAGAAATTGCCGCTTTCTGAAACATCGCTTTTTCCTTTGGCATTGCACTTCATTGCGATGTACATTGTTCCGAGGTCAAGGACGTTTACGGCTTTTCCCTGCTCAAGCATCTTGAGGATTTTCTTTTGAATCAGGATTGCGGCGAACTGGAGCATGAAAGGATCCATGCCTTTGTTGTCCTCTGCAATCTCGGAAAGGATGTTTTTGAATGTGGCTGTATTACGGCTGACCGTGGCGTAATAAGTTCCGTCTTTTGTGAAGTTGTTTTCGTGCAAAGTCACGCTTAAAATCGAAGAGCTGTTTTTCAGCGTTGAAATATTTTCCATAATAATATCCTACTGTCTTTTTTGCGGGCGACAGTCCCCCAAGCGATTTTTAGAATTTCCATACGAAATCTGTAATTTTTCCTGGCGGTCATTTCGGCATGCTCAATAACCGCGAATATTGACAAAAAATTGTCGTTTTGCGTATGCGGCAGTTGCAAAAAATCACAATAGGAAGTAGGATAAATCTTATGAACGTGAGCAGATTTTCCTGCTTTCTACTGTTAGATGGCTTAAAACTATTGGCGTAGTTTAAGCCATTTTTTTTGCTGCCGCCAAAACAATCATACGGCACATCTTTCTTCCTCCTAAAAAGTCGCTTCGTAATGTAATGAGAAGCGGCATAAAATATAAAAGTTTGCAACGCAAACTTTGGAAGACAAAAACTGACGATGTTTTAGGCAGTTTTTGTCTCTTCCTCCTTCTGCGTAAAATATTTCGTGTCATTAAGAGCCTCAATCAGGCTTTTTCCGGCCTGCTTGATAAATCCAAAAATAAGCTGGATTAGCGGCGAAATAAAATACTTTTGTAAAATCTCTTCGTCGGTTTTGCCTTCAATAAGTCTGTTCGGACTTAATACAAGGGCTGTGATTTTGTCAGTCTGAAGTTCATGCTGCCGCATTTCTGAAGAATCCGTGCCGCACAAGGCGGTCTTGAATTCAACGCACTGCATGGCATACAAAAGTCGCAAGATAATTGACTGAATGCAATGCACAACCTCATGTGCGATAGTAATTACATCCAGCACACTGCCAGCAATGGCTCGTTCGTAAACATCGCTGCGGATTACGATTTTGTTTGCCTCAGGAGTGTAATAGGCCTGAAGAAACTTGCCTTTCTTCCATGCATTCGCTTCAACAATCTCGTAGTTGAACGATTTGTCAAAAAGCGGAATTATGTTCTCCATCACATAGATTGGTTCAAATCTTCCGTTTGTGCCGCAACCACATAAGAGCCGCGTCCAGAATGCCGCAAGGTGCATCCCGTCATCTGTAAGAACGAGAGCTTCTGCCTTTTGTTCTTTTATAGCTGTCTCAATCTGCGCTTCATTCTGACACACTTCCATTCTGTTATACCCCCGAACTTTCAAATTGCTTCAAAAGTTCTTTAAGCTGGCTTACCTGTTCGGCTGTGAGCCGTGAAAAATCTTTTGCAAACATTACTGCGGTTTCCACATAGTTTGCATCTGTTTTTTGCTCCGTAAAATCTACGTTTACGGCTCCCTTAACCTTTGCCTTGGCTTCTGCAAGCTCGTTTTTCTGAGCTTCGCTCAAACCGTATTCTGCAACAATTCTTTCGATAAAATCTTCCGGTATTTCTCGTCCGCCGTTCTCAATGGAAGAAAGGTATGCGGGGCTAACCTTAAGCCGCTTTGCCATTGCTCCCAAAACCTCCGAACAGTCAATCCTCATCTTCCTTAAGATTTTTCCGAATGCTGTAACTTCTGCCATAGTAATTCCATCCTTAACTCCCTATTTGTTCGTAGAAAACCTGACAGGTTTTCGTCTAATGCCTGATGGCTTTTTTAGCATCTGAATATAATATAATTTCAGTTAGTAAAATTGTCAATAGATATTGAATATAATTATTCACAAAATTGTAAAAAAATAATTCATAGAGTTGTATGAAATTTTTCGTGTACTTACTTGTGATGAATCGTGTAATGACAGTACACGATTTGTGGAGTGTCGTCTGACGATTCGTGTACCGTCATCTGATGAATCGTGGAGTAATAGTACATGATTCATCAGATGACATAAAACGTTTTGTGGGGTAATAGGAAACGGAACATGGAGTGTACAGAGAAGTGGTTAAGAAAAATATTTTGTGAAAGCGTGATTTTTTTCCCCCTTAAAATCTGAGCTCATAGTATAATCTTCCATACTATGCAGGTTGATTACAGTAAACTTTGGGCTCGTTATAAAGGAATGGGGCACAAGAATAAAACAGACCTTATCGAGATGGCTGGAATTTCAACAAATATCCTGGCCAAACTGAATAAAGGTGAATATGTTTCCATGGACAGTCTTGCTAAAATTTGCAGGGCTCTCAATTGTGATATTGGGGATATTTGCGTAATAAATCCTGCGGAACAAAAATAATTTTCACAGTGTCGTTTTCTGGCACTATAATATGATAGTATAAAAGTCTGGAGTAACTGGACTGCTTGTAAATTTTGGCGAGAGTTCATTGAAATGGGAAAGACTAACCTTATTGAAAAATAAGGAAAAATAACAAACGGATTTGCTCGCATCTAACGATGCTCTCATTAAAAAGTGAAGGTCGTTAGACCTGAACAAATCCGGTTGTTGATAAAAAGAGGTTTGAAGTGGAAAAGAATCCATACGAAATAGATTTTGAAGAATACATCCGCCATACAGATGCAAGCAAAAAAGACAAAACTTTTGCTTGGTCTACCGCCATTGGTTTGCAGCAGGTTGATGGTCTTAAGCCTTCTTCATATCTATATGAAACCGCTAAAAAGAATATAGAAGGTGAGCTTTCTTTTGATGAAGCAAAAAATCTGATTGATTCATATTATGAAAGCCGCACAGCCCGAAATCAGGATGATGAAAGAACCGAAGAAGCCGATAAAGTTTCCAGCCGTATCGCACAGATTCTTAGTGAGCCATCTTTTAATTTTAGTCCTTCTCATCTGATTGCAATTCACAAAAGACTTTTTGAAGGCATCTTTAAGTTTGCTGGTAAAATCCGCGACTACGATATTACAAAAAAAGAATGGGTATTAAATGGCGATACAGTAATGTACGGAGCTTCGTTTGAACTTAAGGCCGCTCTTGATTACGATTTTGAAATGGAACGTAATTTTAAGTACAAAGGCCTTTCTACAGATGAAATCATAAAGCATATTACTTTCTTTGTTTCAAGGCTCTGGCAGATTCACGCATTCGGAGAAGGAAACACCAGAACAACTGCCGTTTTTACAATCAAGTATCTTCGTTCAATGGGCTACAAAGTATATAATGATATTTTTGCCCAGAACAGCTGGTATTTTAGAAATGCCCTTGTACGTGCCAATTACAAAAATATAAAAGCAGGAATAGAAGAAAATCCTGTCTATCTGGAACGCTTCTTCCGAAACCTTATTTTAGGTAAAAACAACGAGCTTAAAAACCGCTACACTCATGTTGATTATGATGAATACATCAAAAAGTTCGGAGAAAACGATAAAAGTTCGGAGAAAAATCAGTCAATAAACGATACTGCAAAGATTACTCAAAAGATAACTGTAAAGATTACTGTAAATCAACAGAAAATAATTGATGTGATTAAAGAAAATCCATTTATTACACAAGAAGAATTATCAAGTATTGTTGGAATTGCACGTCTTAACATAAATAAAAACATGAAAAAATTGCAGGAGCAAGGAATCATCAAACGAGTTGGTGCAGACAAAAACGGCCATTGGGAGGTGATTGAATGACAGAAAATACCCAGAAAAAACTGTTTGAGAAAGAATTCCCAAATATAAAAGTAACTCGCATTGAAATACAAAAAGGAGGAAATAAATGAACTTTATAAGTGATTTAATAACAAAACTTGAGCAGAAAGATATTTGTATGAACAGTTGTACAGAAGTCCAATTATCTAAATTAAATTCTATCATAAAAACAGGAAAACTTCCAAAGGCATATCTTGAGTTTATGTCAGCTATTGGAAATGGTACCGAAGGATGCTATATGGGTGGAGATTCTTGTTTTATGGATGAAATATATGACTTGAGACAAGGTGCAGTTGAGCTTTTGAATGAAAATGAATCAGAAAATAAATTAACTGACAATGATTTTGTGTTCTGGATGAGTCAAGGTTGTATGTTTTGTTTCTTTAAGTTGTCCGAAGGTGATAATCCTCCTGTGTATTTTTATAATGAAAGCGGTGAAGATAGGTTTATAAAGATAGCAAATTCCCTTGTTGATTTTCTGATAAATCGACTAGAAATGAACAAAGAACTTTTCAAAGAAAAAGTTTAAAAATAACTCAGATTATTTCCTGCACTATTCGGGAAAGGCGGTCTTTGACGAGATAGTCGGGAATCCGTTCGGGTTCGCCCTATCCGTGATAATCGGAATCCTTGTGGCGAAAGCTGGCGCCGTGGCCGCAGCTATAGCCGCTCTGACAGGAGCCGGGTTCTCCGCCGTGAACCTGCTGCAGGGATGGGAAATGATGCAGAAAGCCCGGAGCTTGAGAAAATTATCGCGCCCAAATTCCATAAGGCCGTGAACCAGCTGATAGTCGATTTCAAGACACTCGGAGACAAGGCAATATTCGAAAAATACAACCTTGTTCAGATTTGGGGAGACTTTGAGTCTTACGAAGAATATGACAAAGAGAATGTGCTCGGCTTTTTAATCCTGAATATCCTTGTCAGGGAGCAATATGTCATGCAGCTTGACTGGAAGGAAAACATAAGGGATTTCAAGCAGTACATGAAGTCATACTGGGGAAAGACAAAAACAAAGCTCGTTTCGTTCAAAGTGGACAACGACCAGCAGTATTTTGCTTTCGTCCCAAAAGACTGCGATGTCAAGAATCTCTATGAGATTGAGATAAAATAATCGGCAAAGCCGAAACCACCACACATAGTGTTGTTTGCTATAAAGTTTTATTTTTCCACATGGCACACTTCTGTGATTAAGCATAAAGTTGACAAAAGCCATAACGCAATGTATATTAAAACAAACGGGGACGCAATGCAGACTAGCGACCGCCTCCGTTAGCTATTATTACAAGCCCGCTGGAGTTGGTTACTTACAGGCGGGCTTTTTCTATGCTCTAAGTCCTATTTAAGTAGGAAGGTGAGCAGGTCTATAACTAAAGCAATAATTGCAATGACAAGCATCGCGATTTCATACCCTGTCACAGACGGCCTCCTTCATTCGTGAGAAATCGGAGGCAAGCCGCCGCAATCCGTAAAACGTCCCCTGTAAGACGTATAGTACAGCAAAATCACAAAAACAGCAATCAGATTCTCAGAAGCACTCCGCGTAACGGTGTAAAGCCTGCTTTTAAGTTTTGCATCCTGCAAAACTTAAAAGCGCCCAAAAGCAATAAAAAAAAGTTAGAAATACAACTATTCATTCCCAAAATTACAAACAAGAAATTCGGGACTACAAAACAAGCGTAAATGCCAGCGGATCCAATGCGGCAATCATATCAATCTCCTACAAGGGATTTGGAGAAACCTACATACTGCCGCGCATCATAGAGCCGAAGGTAAGCGTGGACTTCGGGAATACCGGAGAATACTATAAATGCGGACAGGACTATGATCCCGGGAAAATCCAGCGACCGGCAAGTACGAGGAAGCCGTCTCTACGATGGACGAAGTGCGCTCTCTTGTGGATTTTGACACATGGGACAGAAGCTTCCATGTTGAAGAGCAGGGGCGGTACAAGGTAACGGCGACAATCTTCAGCCACTCGCTCGGTACGGGCACGCGGCCTGACATAGTGGATGTGAGCGAGCTTTATTTTGAGGCAAGGGACGACAGCGATGCAGAAATCGTGAAGCTCAGTACATTTGAAAAATGCGCTATGGCAATTTCCTATGCAGATTTTAGAGAGGCATTCAAAAACCTGGGGCTGGACATTGCGACAGTGGCGGTGACAGTTGTCGCACTCGTGGGAATCGGAGTGATACTCAAAAAGATTCCTGCGGGAAGAGTGAAGCCGCTCCTGATGAAGCTTGCAAGGAAGCTGAAACTGTCCAAACTCCTTACATTCTTGGGAACGGCTGGAGATGCATTTGACGTAGTAGCCCTGATAGAATCCATTTGCAGCTTCTACGAGCAGGCATCGAACGCGCGAAACAGAGAACACCTCAAGGCTGCCGGAAAGACATTCGAAAGAATAGTTAAAGCTCTCGGCCTCTTTGCCGTGTTTGATTTCATGACCTCCGTCGGCACTGGAATGAAAAAGGCAGATGTCGAGAATGAAATAAAAGCCCTTGATGACGTGCCGAAAAAGAATGTTGAATCTTCCGTGGAAGATGCAAGAGCTCATTCGTACTACCAGGACAAGGAAGGAAGATGGCACAGGCCGAATGACGGTTCCAAAGGCAAAGGATTTGCATCCTATGACGAGCTGGAAGAGTTCGGGTTGCCTGTTCCGAAAACAAATAAAAAAGTGTATACTAAAACAGATTATGCAGCCGGTACTCCGGAGCACAAGGCTGTTCGCTGGAAAGATTATCAGGAAAACGGAGGAGAGCTGAGCTATGAAAAGTGGAGCGAGAAATACGAAACTGCCATAAAGAACCAAAAGGCAGGAGCAAAATTTGAGAAAGACAGTTTTGAAAAGTTCTGTGAGAAATACCATGATGCTCAGACACAGGTAGAAGTTGAGTTTACGCTTGAAAGTGGCAAAAAAGTAACTCTAAAGCTTGATGCCGTCGGGCTAGATGACAGTGGGAATATCGTTATTCAGGAATATAAATCATCATTGTCTGCTGGATTTACGGAAAATCAAACTGCTATATATGATGGGTACGATGAAAACCCTAAATTGTTATTTGATGGAGTAATAACAAATGTAAAAGGAAAATGGGGAACTAAAATAAAAAAAATACCCAAAGGAACTAAAGTAAATGTTATACGGCCGGGAGATGAAATATGACAAGAGAAGAAAAGCAGCAGATTAAAGCAAAAGAAAAGGAATGTAAAGAATTAATTAAAAAGGTGGGGAGAAAATATGGGATGAAAAATAAGCTGTGTGTTTTATTTTTTACTCATGAAAATTGTTTCATTTCTATTATTTACGACCTTAATCCGTTAAATAATTTGTTAATGTATAGGGTTGGAATAAAATCTCTTGATTATGATGATATCTATTGGGATGTTATAGATATGCCTGAAATAAAAAAACAGCCGCTATCATTCAGAGCACTAGGTGTAACTGCTATTGCTAGCATTCCTGTGATAGAAAACACAGTAAGACCTTTGGGTAATAATCCTGAAGAAACTATAAATAGTATATTGGATGAAATTACAGAGAAAGTAAAAAAAATTACCAAAGATATAGATTTAAAATTTCTTGAATATATTGGTGATAATAAAATGGAGAATGTAAAAAGACTTTTTACTGTGTATATTCATATGCAAAGGTATGACGAAGCTAGAAAACTAATTGAAGAATGTATGAAAGATGGATATGAAGATCATTTTAGAAGTCATGGAAAAACAATCTTAGAACTTGCCTTAGACTACCTTAACAAAAACAATCTGTAGAAGGAGCAGAAAATGTCTGTAGAAAATACAAAAACAATAGACGGTCTCGCGTATGATGAAGAAAACAAAAGAATCTGCCTCATGTTGGCAGACAATCTTGACTGGAGCAATGAGTATGGACATTTAAAATTGTTGCAGGACAAACTTAATACCTATGCATATTACATCCAGAGCGGGCAGTATAAAAAGCAGTATTCTGACAAAGAAATAACATCTGCATTAATAGAAATTTATTTCAAATATGACATTTCTAAAACCGTAGAAAAATTCCTGCAGACCGCTCAGGACAGCTTTGGTCAAGCCGGAATCCTGATAGAATGCCATATTGAAGGCTAGGTAGGCTAGATTTTTTTCGCTGATAAAAAAATTTCTCATCTCAATTACGCGCAAAGGATTGTAGCCGCGCGACAGCGTTCCGAAACGAAGTGCAGGAATGGAGCGCGGTTAGCGCGTAACGGCGTAAAGCCTGGTTTTAAGTTTTGCATCCTGCAAAACTTAAAATGCGCCCAGAATAAAAAAACAAAATTAAAAAATCATTAATTCACGAAAAAAAACAGGGCCTCCCCCAAAAAATGAACCGGGTTTGACGGAGTGGCAGGACATGGAGCCTTCCGCAGACAGGGGCTGGGGTAGCGACAGGATGCACCAGCTCGACAGCGTAACCATCGGCGAGTTCAACAGGAAAAATGACGCAGACCTGGAAAGGGTAAGGATAATCTACGGCCCTGGCGCGAATGAGTACACAAGAAGCCTTCACGCACTGGCCGTTGCGGCTGCGGACACAATCTTCTTCCGTAGCGGGGCCTACAGCCCTGAGACCGAGGAAGGGCAGAAAATCCTTGCACATGAGCTGACGCATGTCGCACAGAACAAAAAACGCCATGAGCTCGTCAATGCAACACGGGACGAGCTTGAGGCAGAAGCCGAAGAAAACGAGAAGAATGTAGACAGTAAGGGAGATGCCACCATGACAGTTAGATACCGCGGAAAATACGTAACTTTGAAAAAATCCCAGGCGGCAAAATTCGCAGACGGAATTGCCCGGGAAATCCTTGTGGAGGTAAGCGGCAGAAAGACGTGGATGGCGGAAAGCGACTACCTCAAGTACCTTATGGACTTCTATTCAAGGGTAAACGGCGGGGAGGCATCATGGCTCAGCTAGGAAGGAGGGATGCCGAGAAGCTTATTGCGCAAGTCCTCACGGAGTATGCGAAAAAAATAATGAGGGCAAAGAAGAAAGACTATGCCGCAGAGGTGCAGCCGCTTTTTACGGCAGACACGGTTGCATTGACACAAGTTAATCTTGCAGTAAAAAATTCACTCGTAGTGCTTTAACTTCGCGAGTTTTCCCCAGAAAACTTGCGGGGAGCACACAAGTGGAATCTTACATAAAAAAATTCACTTGTAGTGCTCCCTTTTATTCATTATTATTATCATGTGTTATTTCGCTATTCTAGAGACAAACGAGGTAAGCCTGTCCGTAAGGCTATAGTTTATACAAAAGATGAACATAAAATTCCACGGGAGAAAATAGACAGGGACGCTTTTTATATCGTTGAACATTTGCGTAACTGTGGTTGTGATGCTTACATTGTAGGCGGAGCTGTAAGGGATCTTATAGTTGGAAAAAGTCCAAAAGATTTTGATATTGTTACAGACGCAACGCCTTCAAGAATCAAAAAACTCTTCCGTAATTCAAGAATAATTGGAAAAAGATTCCGCTTGGTTCATGTTTTTTTTGGAGAAAAAATTTTTGAGGTTTCTACATTCCGTTCAATCTGTGAAGGTTCTGTAGGAAATTCGTTCGGAACGATGGACGAGGACGTTCAGCGAAGGGATTTTACGCTCAACGCGCTCTATTACGATCCTATCAAAGAATACGTAATTGATTACGTTGGCGGCGTGGAGGACATCCGTAAAAAAGTCGTAAAGCCAGTTATTCCGCTGGACAGGATTTTTGTTGATGACCCGGTTCGTATGCTTCGTGCAGTAAAATTCGCTTCGACTCTCGGATTCAAAATGCCTCACGCATTAAAACACAAAATCCGAAAGTGCAGCCCGTTGCTTTCGCCAATTTCGCCATCGCGGCTAACAGAAGAAATGCTCAAAATCATAAACAGCGGTCACTCTTACGAGATTATCGCTGAGGCAATGGAAATGGACTTGTACATGTATTTGCAGCCTATTGCCAGCCAAATGATTTTTGACGACAAAAAATTCGAAGCAAGCTACATGGAGCATCTCAAGGAACTTGATGCCTTGGTTCGGGAACATAAAGATGCCCGGCTCGGAAAGAAACTTGCTTTTTTGATTTATGATTTTATTACGACTCTTACTGACTGGAAACAGGAAGTTCTTACAAAAAGTGCCGCAGGTGAGCTTTACACAAAGACTTGGAGCGAATGCAGGCATTTTGTACTTCCAATAAATCCTCAGCGCACGGAACTTGAATATGCAATAAAGGACGTGCTTCTAAAACTTGGGGTTGGAGTTCGTATTCCAAAAAAAATTACTAAAAACGCTGTTGCAACTAAGCCAGGATTCAATAAAAATCCACAAAAAGCTGCGCAGTAAGATTGAAGGGCAGCCACTTCTGATTTTTCGGGACTGGCTGTTTTTTTATGCCGGCTTTGAAGACGGACTGTTTGTTGGTGACGGCGGAAGGATTTTATCGATGACAATAAAAATGTCTTCGATGAGAATTCCCGATTCTTTTTCTACCATTTTTATTTCGTAATCTTTTATTTTTTGCGTAATTTCAGCAAGATTGCTTCCGAACGGAAGGTCAATCGTCATCGTAAAGCTGTATCCTGCGTTCCCGGTTTTTATCGAAAGTTTTTTGATTCTGATTTCTTTATTGAATTCTGCCATGTACGTTACGGACAAGTTTGCGAGAATCGCATGAGAAATATTTTTCCGTGCAGGAATTGCAAATGCCGGACGAACAACCGACTTTTCGAACAGCTTTGAGTTTGCTGTTGGGGCTGCTGGGGAGTCATTCTTGTTATTTTTGTTAAAAAATTTGGAAAACCATTTTCGTCTAGCAAGCGCAACACGAATCGTATTTACGAAAATCTTGGAATAATTTTTGTCCTTCATTTCGTAAGCTCGAACAGGAATAACATGTTTTCCTTCAATCTGGCGGCTTCTTCTGGCTTCTTCCATTTGTTCCGGAGTCGCCACATCCTCAATGCGAATATATTTTTCTGGCAGCGGAAGCTGAAGGCGCAATGCAATCTTGTTCACCATTTTTTCTGACGTGCCAAGAATCAGGATTTTTTTTATTCTGTGCCGAAGGATAGCTTTTGCAACGTCGTCACGATGGGCCTTGTCGTCAAAAAGTGCAACGCGGACAGCACCCATGTAGCTGTTTTCAAGTTTTGCAGAACGGCCAGCAAGAATTTGATCATCCTGAATTAAAAGTCCGTCGTCGATTATGACTTTTATTCCTTGCTTTTGCGCGATGAGCTTTGCTCTGAAACTTTTTCCAGTTCCGCTTGGACCGAAAAAAGCGAAAACAGACATTTTCTTTTCTTCAAATCCAAATAAACTTAAAAACTTTGTAAAAATCATATTTTAAAATATAAGACGCTCAGGTGCGTTTATCAAGCAAGCCCCCAAAAAATCACAAAATTTTTTTGGAAGGGGAGCCTCAATTTTTTCCGGGATTTCCAGCGGATTGTCGCTCGGAAAAACAAGTTTTACGGCATGAAGATAAAAATCGTGTCCGACAGATTTTAAGATTTTCTCACCGCCATACGCAGTGTCTCCCAAAAGCGGAAAACCGTGCGCCTGAGACTGGGAACGGATTTGATGAGTTCGCCCCGTGCCAATTTCAAACTTTACCAAAGTGATTTTTTTGTTGTTGTACTCGCCGTAAGCAAGCGGAGTTGCCGTAGTTTCGGCATTTTTTGCGTCCTCAAAAATCTCTTCGCCAGCCACCCCGCCAGATTTTGAGACCAAAACTGTATGAAAGGCAGTTTTTTCGGAAGATTCCTCACGCTTTATTTTATCAGTCCAGATTTGCTTTTCTGGTAAAAAACCGCACGCAATCCCAACGTATATTTTTTTTACAAGATGATTTTTTATCACATCCGAAAACCACTGAGCGCCCTTCAAGCTTTGCGAAATCACAAGCGCGCCAGTAGTTTTTCTGTCGAGCCTGTGGAGCGGGGCAGGCTTAAACGAAAGCGAAGATGAAGCTGATTTTTTGAATTCCGCCAATACCATCTCGCTTATTGACTCTCCTTTTTTGGAGTTTGCGTTTGGCTGAACAGGAATGTCATACGGCTTATTTAAAATAAGCAAATGCTGATTCCGGAACAAAATATCTTCATCTTTGATTTTTATGCAGCAGCAATCTTCTGTGGCTGGTTTTTCAGCATTCAAGAGAAAGTCGGCAATCAAAATTTCATCATTCTCGCTGACTTTAAAATTTCCGTCCTGTTTTTTTCCGTTGACTTTTATGAGTCCTTTTCGTAATGATTTGTAAAGGGAAGAAAGATTTTCTTCCGGCAAGAGTTTTTTTAGGATTCTGTCGAGTCTTCTTCCGTCATCATCTAGGCTTGCGGTAAAATGAATAAAATTCATAAGCCATTATAAAAAGAAAAATATTTTTTATCTATCGGATTTTATTCTTTTCCACTAGACAAAAACTTTCAGACTGTTAAAATATTTTTTATGTTAGCTGATGTAGGTGTTCAATTCCATTCATTATTAATTAGCCCCACTTTTTTAGCCTGCATTTTCAGCTGGTTTAGTGCTCAATTTATAAAGACTATAATTAAGCTTTTTGCAGGCCAGATTCACAGTTTTACGGAACTTGTGGAGCTTCTTTTTTGGCGGACGGGCAGTATGCCGTCTTCGCATTCAGCAATTGTTGCTTGTATAACAACTTCGGTTGGAATTAATTCAGGTCTCGGCTCTGATATTTTTATACTTTCATTGTGTTTTTATCTCGTAACAGTTCGGGATGCGCTCGGCGTTCGGCGGGCAAACGGGCTTCAGGCAAAAAAACTCAATGAGGTTGGAAAAATGCTTGAGAAAAAAGGTCTGTACAATGAATTTAAAAAAATAAAGGAAGTAAATGGGCATACGCCAATGGAAGTCGTCGTTGGAAGTCTCTTGGGACTTTTTAATGGCATTGCATTTGCCGTCCTTTAAAAATAGAATTGAAAAAATGAAGATACGCATTAAAATCTTGTTTCCTGCAATAATATGTTTTCTCACTTTTTTCCTGCTCACTTCGTTTAGGGAGCTTCCCGTGAGTCGTATTTGGAACGGCTATCAGGTTCTTTATGTAATGTCTCAGGAACTTGACGAGCATTCAATTCTCGCGCTTCTCGAAAAAAACAATTGCAAAAATGTAATCAGTCGCGGAAACCAGCGTATTCCTCTTCTAAAAACTGATTTTGAGCTTCTTCCGCCTCAATCACGGGATTCATATATTTTTACCCGGAATGCTTTTTTTTCTGATGAAAGCAAAACCGCTTATGTTTTTTATATTCCTGACGGTCAGGACAAGAATCTTGAATATTCTATAAAAGAACTTTCGGCGTTTCAAAATACGTCGGCGGGAACGGATGGTTCTTCATCTTTTCCGTGGATTGCTTTGATTATCACTTGTTTTTTCTGTCTCGTAACGATTTTATTCACGAAACAAAAAAAGATTTTTACGGCATCAGCATTCTTTTTGCTTCTTTTGGCTTATTCGAGGCCGCTGTACACAGTCGCTGCGGCAAGTTGTCTTTGCCAGCTCGGAATCTTTTTGCTGATACGGCTTTTGAACCGTCGGGACTATTTTAAAACAATGGCTTCGTCGGTTTATATAATCGCATTGATAACTTTTCCAGTTCTCGTGCTTTTTATAGCATCTCCGCTGAACGCATTCTTTTATGTAATGTCTGTTCTCTCGGCTCTTTCGATGGTTTATATTTTGAATTCATGTGAGAATTTAAAATATTCTCGTTACGTGTTCAACCCTGTTTACATTCGCGGGGCCAAAACAATTTCTATTATGGAACGACGCGGTTTTAGGTTGCTTTGCATTCTTACGGTCGTCGTTGCTGTTATTGGAATTTGTCTTTTCTTTTCCAACAGACTCAGCCGATTTGAGTCGTCGTCCACTCGGCCGGCTTTGCCAGCTCCTATAACAGAGGGTGAGAAAACTCTTCCGAATCTTGACGATTATATTCACTGGAATTGGAATGTGCTCACTTTCCCGTTCAAAAAGCTTGATTCTTCGAAACTTGTTACAGAACCAATTGAAAACGAAGTCGTTTCCGTGACAGACTATAAAGATGTTGATGGAAAAATCGTTCCGACAGAAACTCCGGTTTATATTTTCAACAACGATTTTAAGCAAATTTCTTACGATTCTATTGAAAAACTAAAATACCCTGCGCTGGAAAAAATGCTTCTGCAACAGGGAAAAAATACTAACTATGGATTTACAAAAAGCATTGGTGTCACAATCGAAAGATTTGGTGTCATTAGTCTTTTGATTTTTATATTAATACCAACGGTCTTGGCCGGATATTATATTTTGGGAAGAAAAAAATATGGTCTCAGTGTCTGAGTTTATTTCAGAAGAAAAATATTTGTTTGACTCTGTTGCGAATGGATATATGTCCAAGTACTTTTTTGTACCCGTCGGTTCCGAAAAAGATGGCTTAAAAGAGCTTTTGGTTCAGAAAGGGGACGAAGTAAAAGAGGGGCAGGTTATTGCAAAAGGTCGTTTTGAAAACGTCCACTCGCCGGTTCCGGGAATTGTTTCTGACATTTTTGTCGGTGATTACGGAGACGGCAAGCAAGGATTGATTATAAAAATCATGCTTTCTGGGGCCTTTTCAATTACTGGCAAAAAGCACGATAAGATTGACTGGAAAATCTATGATTCGTCCTCATTAGCTTTTATGCTTCGTGATGCAGGAATTGAGAACACCTTTAAAAAGGCAGAGCCAATTTATAAGCAGATAAAAGAAATCTCAGAAAAAGAAAGTAAAGTTCTCGTTATCCGTTTGTTTGACGAAGATCCTGAGCGATGTACAGACAGTTTTGTTACGAGAAAATTTTCTCAGAAGATTTACGGCGGAGCTGCGATTCTTGCAAGGGCAATCGAAGCGACTGCAGTTGTTTTTGCGTATGAAAAATCTTTTAAGCCCGACGAATCTGTTTTAGGCGAATATTTTGACTCTGACGCGAAACTTTTCTTTGTTCCAATTGATGTAAAAAAATATCCGTTCGGAACGATGCATGATTTGGTTTCTTCTATAAAAAAGCATAAATCTTGCAGAAACCCAATTTTTGAGAAACTCGGTGCAAAAGACTTTTTTGTTGATTCTGTAACACTTGCATCTATCTACGATGCTATTGTTTTTGAAAAACCGCTGATTGACCGATATATTCATGTAAATGGAGCTTCCCTCAACGTTACAGGAATCCTAAATTTAAAAATCGGCACGCTGATTAGCTCTGTAGTCGAACAGTTTGGCGGATTCAAAGAACCGCCTGCAAGAATCATTATAAACGGAATTGTTACGGGACTTGCCGCAACCGGGCTTAACGTTCCGATTTCAAAGAATGTAAAGTCCATAACATTCCTTCCACAGGAACAAGTCGCTCCTCAGCATACTGAGATTTGTATTCGTTGTGGTCGGTGTAGAAAAATCTGTCCTGTTAATTTGTGGCCAGGAAATATTTATAGGGCAGCTCATTCCGAAAACGAGGAACCTGATGTTTTAAAGATTTCGCTTTTATGCAGCGAATGCGGATTGTGCAATGCCGTCTGTCCGTCAAGAATTCCTTTGTGTCAGACAATTGCATTGGTAAAGGAAAAAATAAAAGAGTAGGTTGATTGATACAAATGAAAAACAATGAGAATTTACTAAAATCGGTTAGTTTAAAACCATTCAAATACTTAACGCCATCTGTCAGAACTGAGGCATATTGCATACTGGCACTTCTTTTGCCTCATGTTTTGATGTTGCTACTGACAAAAAGTTTTGCATCAATTGCAATCATCATTTCTTCGTTGCTTGCTTCTTTGTTTGTTGACATTACTGATCATGCGGCAAACCGAAAAGATGCTTTTATGATAACGGTTTCTATTATCCGTGGTCTCGCGATAGGATTGATGATTCCGTCAGCTTTTTCTCCGTTTACAGTTTTTTTCATAACACTTTCGGTTCTTTTACTTAATCGCTATGTTCTTGGCGGATTCGCAAATTCCTGGGTTAATCCTGTGGCGGTAACTGTTGCAATTTGTTGGATTATCGGTATGCAGTTTTTTCCGCAACTTTCAATTTCGCTTTCGGATTTGCAAGTTCGAAATCCAGCTCTTACTCTGATTCAGAATGGCTCAATACCAGTTTTATCGGTTGACCCGAAAATAACCGGATTTTTGAATGAAAAACTTTTCTCCATGTTTGGAGTTGCAATTCCAGACGGATATATTTCATTCCTTTGGGATACACATTCGATAATCCCAGCATTCAGATTCAATTTGCTCACGCTGGTTTCTTCGATTTATCTTTTTGCGTTTAATCTTTTAAGCCCGATAATTCCTTGTGTGTTCCTTATAACATACGGGGGGCTTGTCCGTCTTGTGGCACCATTCTTATACAACGGTCCACTTTTTAACGGTGACGTAATTCTTGCGTTTCTGAGCAGCGGTGTTCTTTTTTCCACGATTTTTCTTCTGCAGTGGCATGGAACTACGCCACTCACAAACCGTGGAAAATTTTTCTATGGACTTTTTGCAGGAATTCTCGCGTTCTTGATTATTGGCGTTGGCATGTCATCTTCGGGATATGTGTTCACAATCCTCATAATAAATGTTATTTCGCCTTTGATTCAGTCAATCGAAAATCATTATCTCAAAAAAGATATAAGTACTTCTCTTGTTGAGAAGGCAATTTCTGTATCGGAGGGCGAACATGCTTGACCCGAAAACAAAAAAAACTTTAGTGACATATTCTAGTTTTTTTGCAATCTTGGTGTTCATGACATCAATTTTGGTATTAGTTGTCATAAAAGCCCAGGATTCTTGGAAAGAAGAACTTGGGAAAGAAATGCAGGCTGTATTGGATAAATATCCGTCAGAATCATATATTGTTGATAAATATATTCCATTGAATTCAACGATTTCCACAAGCGCTGCTGCGTATTCGCTTTTGAAAGTGGGCGCGGCGCCAAATGAAAAATATTACGGCGTGATTGTTCGCATTCCGTCATTGATTGGGCCTGTTCCGGCTGTTTTTTTATGTCACGGAAAAAATTGCGAAAAAGTTGATTTTGCAGGATTCGCCGTAGACCTTGGAAAAGCAGTTTCTCCTGCTGATTCAAAAATTTCTGCAGGAAGCATAAACTATTGGAAGCAGAACGTAACTAATATCATAAAAAAGACTCGAAAAGTTAACAAAGCCCCCTTAAAAGGAATTGATGATGAGTAATAACAACAAGACTTATTTTTATATTGCCGCAAATCTTGCAATGTTCGTTCCGGTACCAGGACGAATGGCATACGGAATTATATTGATTCTACTTTTTAATATTCAGATGCTTTTTGTGACGTTGCTCCTGCATGCACTTAGGCACATGAATCTTACGAATCTCAGAAACACGTTAGTTGCTGTCGAGATTATTGCATTCACAATTTTGTACAAGCAGCTTTTGATTATATTTTGTCCAGTAATTGCCCTTACATTGGGATTTGCAATTTATTTGCCGACTCTTTCATCGCTTGCTTTTGAATTCTTTTTCTTAAAAGAATTTGGTCACTTAAAAGCGCATTTTATTGAAATTTTAAAAATGTGCGGAATCATAACTTTAAACACACTCGTTTACTTTTTGCTAAGAGACTTGATTGGTTTTGGCACTTTGACTTTGCCCGCATGGAAGCGAATGCTCGTATTAAATTTGCCATACAGTCTTGAAACTACATCTGCTGGTGTATTCTTTGCAACTGTACCTGGAAGTTTGTGTTTGGTTTCAATTTTGCTTGTTTTCCTTGCTTACATACGGACAAAATTCTCTATTTTAAAAAACTTGCCTAAAACGTTTCGGTCTGGAAATAAAAGTTTGAGTGACGCTTCTGAAGAAAGCGACGCATTTTGGAACGAGGAGGAACAAAAATGATAATGCTGCACACAATTCTCTATTACATATTGGCATCCTCGGCCGTGCTTTTTTATGGAATTGGAATTCATCGTATTGCATCAATAAAAGGCAACGATTCAGAAATCGTGCTTTCCGCAGTAAAAGCTCTCTCAACTACAGCCTCAACTACTTCCCTAAGCTATCTTTTAGTTGACTGGCTTTTAATTCCAGCACAGCTTACAGAACTTTTTCCGCTCGTAACTATTCTGGTCTTTCTTGTGATTTCGCTTATAATCGAAATTTTTTTGGGTGTAGGTTTGCAAAAATCACCGCTTGAATTTTCTGTACCATTTTTGAGCACGCTTTTAGGTATGGGAGAAGGAATCTCATTGGCTCATGCGGTCGTAATTTCATGCTCATGCATTCTTTCATTCTATCTTTTGATAATTATTTTCCACTCCGTAAAAGAGCGAGTAAGTTTTTACGCGCCTAAAACTGGTTTAAAATCTTATAGCGTAATTTTACTCAGCCTTGCGGTTGTTATTCTTGCAGTTTGCGGATGGAATACTTCTTGGTTTAATTTTGTATTTGCGGGAGGCTCAAATTGATTTTTTCATTAGTCTTTCTTTTCCTTTTTATATTTTTGATTTCAGGAATACTTTACTTCTTTTTTTACTCATTTATTCCTGCCCTAAAAATCAGATATGAAGGAATTAACGAGCTTCTTTCATCGGAAGAATTTTCTAACGATGATGAAACGCTCGTAAAGCATTTAGCAAACCCAAATGTTCGTGCATTCGTAGACGATTCAGAAGATAAAAGTAAACTCGAAAAACGCTTGAATTACCTTGGCGAAAAAAACTGTCTCTTATTCGCATCAGAGTATGGTTCTGCATACAGAAATAGCAAATGCTGCATTGGATATGGCGACTGTCTTAAAAAATGTCCCCAGCAGGCAATTATAATCAAAAAAAATGTTGCCGTTGTAACTGATGTTTGTAACGGATGTGGACTTTGCCTAGACGCCTGTCCAATCAATCTTATTTCTATGATTCCAATTTCTGACGAACGACCTGTAGAAAAACGTAAAGGCTTTGATTTTTGGTTTGAATGCTATAAAATATTTTGCAGGAATCGTTAAAAATTACTAAAAAATGGAAAAATTAAATCTCTGCCTCTTTTTATCATTAGATCAAGTTCATCTCAATGCGCCTGACGAACTGGCTCAGAAATATCAGGGTGTCTACAAGAATATTTTGTCTTTTTATTTTAAGAATCCTGACAGCAAGTTGAGCCTTTTTCTTTCCGGTCCGATACTTTCATGGATTTCAAAATATCATCCTGAAGCGACGACTCTTATCTCAAAACTTTTAAAGACTCAAATTGAAATTGTCGGCGGGGGATATTACAATCCTGCTTTTCCGCTGATTTTTCCTGCTGACAGAACTGGTCAAATTGAATTTCTAACGACGGACCTACGCCAAGAATTTGGTAAACGCCCGCGCGGAATCACACTTTTTAAGTCGATTTGGGACAGTTCTCTTATAACAAGTTTTCAGTCCTGCGGAATGGAATACGTTTTCCTTGACAGTGACGTAGCTTCGGAATACAAAAATTATTATCTTCCGTTGGTGATGAGCGAGCAAGGCAAAGCCTTAAAATCACTTTTGTATTATGACGATTTTGTTCCAGATGCAAATGTTTCTCCAAAAGATTTTTTGAACAATCTTTACGAAACTGTAAAATCGCGAACAGAAAACGACGAATTCTCTGACAAAACATCTGCTGAATGTGACGAAAGATTTTTGGCAATCAAATTAGATGATAAAACATTTTCTTCTCTTTTTAGCTCAGGCTGGTTGGAAAACTTTTATGCGACCGTAAAAAATGATTTTTCTGACAAAATCGCTTTGACGTTGCCTTTGGAATTTTTGCGAAAATCGCCAGATTTTTATTCAGCTTATGTTCATTCTGGAATAAAATCCGCAAAAAAATATACGACTATCCAAGACTTTCTTATAAAAAACCCAAAGAACAAGCAACTCTACGAACGAATGCTCTACATAGAAATTCTTCTTTCGCAATGCAAAGGCGACAAAGCCCGACAAAAATATGGCAAAAGAACTCTTATGGGCTGCACAAAACGGGGAATCATATTTTTATGATGATGAAAATCACTTCTTTAACAGTGAAGTGCGGCATTTTGCATATAAATATTTGGCAGAAGCTGAAAAAGTTATTCGTGGCGTAGGAGATTTTGACGAAGCTGTGACCACTTTTGACTATGACAATGACGGTCACAACGAGTATATTTGTGCAATGTCCAGCTACAATGCGTGCATCTCTCTTGCTTCTGGACAAATTACGCATTTGGACGTTATTCATAATTGTTCGAACTATGCGGTAGCATCGCGCTTGCCTGAAGATAAATACAATCGAGGTTTTTTTGTTGATCACCTTCTTTCAGATGAAGAATTTGAGCAGTACATGCTGACAGGTTCCGTTTATACGGGCGTGTTCTCCACAAAAAAATTCAGGCAAATTGATTTTTCAAGTGCGAAGCATGAAATAAAATTGAGGTGCGATGCCGAGTATTCAACAATGAATCTTCCAGTTTCACTTCGGAAAAATTATATTGCGAATTCTGACGGCTTTACAGTTCAGCTTATCCTAAAAAATGAAAGTCCGATTGCGTTAAAGGCAAACTTGATTATTGAGTCAAATTTCGCCCAGATGAATTTTAAAAATCCTCGTTTGAATTCTTATAATCTTGAAGTGGTTAGCAATGAGGAAAAGAAATTTTTTGAGCGACCTCGGCAGTGTGTTTGTCTCGAAAATATTTCAGGCTTGCAAATTACGGACTCAACGAACGACATTTCGTTTATCTATGGTCCGAATGAAGATTGCAATATCATCGCAATGCCTGTTTTTAGTGACAAAGGTACGGTTTTTATCACTTCTCTTTATTGGAAAATTGACCTTGCCGCAAACAGGGAAATTGAAAAATTCATAACTTTTTCGATTGCTCCGCCAAAGAAAAAACGACACTCCTGAAAAGTGATGTCTGACTGCAAGCGGTGTATGAATCCATAAAACTGCGAACAGTCAGAATCATTTTTCCCCGCTGAATCAGATAAATTTTCAGTCAATTTTTCATAGCGCAGAATTTCTGACACATTTTGTTTTTTTATGCCCCCCTGTAAAAACCGTGATATAATAGTATAAAAAATGGGAAATAAAAAAATGAAAAAAATAATTCTCTCACTTTTATCTTTTTTTGCACTTTCTTCCATTTTATTTGCTGACGAAATCAAGAAAATTTCGCTTCCAAAAGGTGTCATTACGATTCAACACAAAGTTTTTGACACAGCTCGCTTTTTTTGCAACAGGATTTGCCCAAGAGAGAAGGGTGGGCAGGTCTTTATTTTCCGGAAAAAGGAAAAAAAGTGAATGCAATCTACATGAAAGATTTATTTAGGTAACAACATTTTTTTGCCTCTTGGCAGAAGATGTAAAAATAAAAGGAGTGACTATGACATTCAAAGACTTAAAAGTTGCCGTTTATGCTGACGGCGCAGACATTGAAGGCATGAAGGCGATGTATGCCTCAGGTTATGTAAAGGGCTTTACCACAAACCCAAGCCTTATGAAAAAAGCCGGCGTAAAAGATTATGTTTCTTTTGCAAAAGACGTTGTTAAGGCAATTCCAGACTTGCCGCTTTCGTTCGAAGTTTTTAGCGACGACTTTGACACGATGGAAAAAGAGGCGAAAGTGATTGCAGCTCTCGGAAAGAACGTTTTCGTAAAAATCCCGATTATGCTCACTGACATGACAAGCACAGCTCCGCTCATCAAAAAACTTTCTGCGCAGGGCATCCAGCTTAACGTAACTGCAATCTTTACGTCTGAACAGGTTCAGGAAGCTGTTGACGCATTTGCACCGGGAACAAAAAATATCGTTTCTGTATTTGCCGGACGACTCGCCGACACAGGAAACGACCCGATTCCAGTAATCAAAGACACTGTTAGAATCTGCAAATCAAAACCCGGAACAATGAGTTTGTGGGCAAGTACCCGCGAAGTTTACAACGTAATGCAGGCTGACGAACTCGGCTGTGACATTATCACAACACCGAACAGTGTTATCGAAAAACTCGGCGGAATGGGAAAGTCTCCGATTCAGGGAAGCCAGGACACGGTTCTTACATTCGCAAAAGATATTAAATCTCTCGGATTCTCTATTCTCTCGTAGACAAACTGCTTTCTCATTATGAGCAAGAGGAGTAAAAATCTGTTAGCCGGCAAAAAAGGCAACGTTTCGCAAATGCCAAAAAATGCTTCTGAGCGGTGAGACAAAAATGAAACGCTAGTTTTTCTAAAACTGGCGGGGGCACACAAGTTTACTCTTGTGACAGAATTCGCTTATTGTGCTCCCTTGGTCAGCCATCATTTTTTTTGAAACGCTGCACCGGACGACCAACAGATTTTTACCATTACAAGTTTATACTGCGGAAGTCCTATTCGCATAACGTAATTGAGCAAACCTTTCAAAACATCTATAATTCTTTTTTATGAAGAATATAAAGACTAAAAGATTAATTACATCAGCTTTGCCTTATGTAAACAATATTCCGCATCTTGGAAATCTTATCCAGATGCTCAGTGCGGACGTTTTTGCCCGCTTCTGCCGTTCTCGCGGATATGAAACAATGTATGTCTGCGGAACCGACGAATACGGAACTGCCACGGAAACAAAGGCCTTGCAAGAAAACAAAACGCCTAGAGAACTTTGCGACTATTACTACGCAATTCACAAGGATATCTACGAGTGGTTCGACATCGCCTTTGATAAATTCGGTCGCACCTCAAACGAAGAGTGTACCGAAATCACACAGTTCATTTTTAATGAGCTTGACAAAAACGGATTCATAAAAGAGCACTCGTCAAAACAGCTCTTCTGTACAAAATGCAACATGTTCCTTGCCGACCGATATGTAGACGGAACTTGCCCAAAATGCGGAGCTACGGATGCACGCGGTGACCAGTGTGACTCATGCGGAACTCTTCTTGATCCGACTCAGCTTCTTGAACCACGTTGCCACACCTGTGGTTCAACACCGGAAGTTCGGGAAACAAAACATCTTTACATTGACCTTCCTTCAATCGCTCCAAAACTTGAAGATTGGATGGGAAAAACCAGCAAAGAAGGAAAATGGGCTGCAAACGCAATCCAGATGACAAAAGCATGGATTCGTGACGGTTTGAACGAACGCGCAATTACCCGCGACCTAAAGTGGGGAATCCCGGTTCCAAAGGCAGGATACGAAAACAAAGTTTTCTACGTTTGGTTCAATGCGCCAATCGGCTACATGTCGATTACAAAACAGCTTGCAGATGAAATGGCAGCGAACGGAAAACAGACTTTTGACTGGCGCAAGTGGTGGCTTCCATCTGAAAGCACAGAAAAATTCGAAGACGATGCAGATTTAAAACTCTTCCAGTTCATCGGAAAAGACAATATTCCGTTCCATACGGTAGTTTTCCCGTGTTCAGAAATCGGAACAGGAAAAGATTGGACAAAACTTTTCCACATGTCTTCCACAGAATTCTTGAATTACGAAGACGGAAAATTCTCAAAATCAAAGGGAATCGGAGTATTCGGTTCTGACGCAAAAGAATCTGGAATTCCTAGCGACGCATGGCGATTCTACATTTATTTTAACCGCCCGGAAAAACAGGATTACCAGTTCACATGGAAGGATTTTCAGGAAAAATACAATAAAGAGCTTATCGGAAACCTCGGAAATCTTGTTAACCGCGCGTTGACGTTCACAAACAAAAACTACGGCGGAAAGATTCCTGCTGGAAAGAAAGACGAAGCTCTTTGGGCGCAGATTATCGAAAAAGAAAAGAAAGTAACAGAACTTCTTGAGTGGGCCGAGTTAAAAGACGCTCTCCACGAGATTTTCGAAATTTCTGACATTTGTAACAAGGCTTTCCAGGACGCAGCTCCTTGGAAGGCAATCAAAGAAAACAAAGAAGTTGCCGACAATATTCTCTACAATCTTGCCTATGCAATCAAAGATTTGATGATTATGATTCAGCCGTATCTTCCAAAATACTCGCAGACAGTTGCAAGCTACTTTGGAAAATCAATCTACACAAGCACTTACGGAAATCCTGGCAAGGAAGACGCTTTAACCTGGGATGACCTTGGAAAACTTGAAGGATTGGATTCAATTTCGGCTACAGAAATTTACTTTAGGCCGATTGACGACAAGCAGACCGCCGAGTATCGCGCACGCTATGCCGGAAAGCAGGACGCACGAACCGAGAACGCGGAATCTGCCGACAAGAAAAAGAAAGAAAAGAAAGCCAAAAAAGAGAAAAAAGAACCTGTGGTTCTTCCTGTTGAAGAGCAGGCAGATTTCTTTAATTCCAACATCGAACTTTTGGTCGCAAAAATCGTTGACGTAAAACCAAATCCGGAGGGTGAAAAACTTTACATTGAAACTCTCGATGACGGAAGCGGAACTCCTCGAACGATTCAGTCGGGCTTAAGAATGTACTTGAAGGAAGAAGAACTTTTAGGCAAACACGTTGTGATTGCGGCAAATCTTGCTCCAAGAACAATGCGAGGTGTTGAGAGCCGAGGAATGCTTCTTGCAGGGGACTACAAAGACGGCGACAAAGACTGCGTTGAAGTTCTCGATGTAAGCTGGGCTAAGCCTGGAACAAGAATCGTTCTTGAAGGTGCAGATGCAAATGCACAGAAAAAGGCTGAAATCACGGGCGATGAATTCTTTAGCGTAGCTATCAATGCCGTTAACGGTTCTGTCCAGATTGCAGGAAAAAAACTCCTTGCCGACGGAAAAGAGATTAAAACCGTAAAAGCTTTGAACAGCGAAATTGGCTAAAAACAATCGGGGCTGTCAGTTTTGGCAGCCCTAATCTGTATTCACAGTTTTCGAATCAGCTTCGGAACAATTTTTTTATTATCATTCATTCTACTAGTCGAATTTTTATAATTTTAGTATCTTTATGATATGTCAAAACGATTTCAACAGACAAATTTCTGGTGCGATTTTAAAAGCGCACACGGATGGAAAAAAATATCACAAGACGGAATAAATATTCTCGTACGCAGTTTTGGTCGGGCACCATTGCGTTTTTCAATTGCCTATGTGCCATTAGCTCCTGAATATCCTGAAAACAAAAATTACATGGAAGATTCTCAGAATGTTTTGCAGGATGAATGCGAATATCTTGCAAAAGTTGGGGAATTCTCAAAAAAAATAAAATCTGTGCTTCCAAAAGGCACTCTTTGTGTTCGCTACGATTTACCTTTGGACTTTGATACGGTAGAGAAACGTGACGCTTTTATAAAAGATTTTAAAGAAAAGAGAGAATTTAAAGAATCATTCTCAAAGAATAAATTCACGATTTTAAAAAACAAAGTTGATATTCAGCCGCCGGACAGCACTTATCTTGAACTTTCAAAGTCAGAAGACGACTTGCTTTCTTCCATGAAGTCAAAATGGCGATACAACGTGCGCTATGCCTCAAAGCATGAAGTAAAAGTACGTGCGGTTCATGCAGGCGACGAGAATTTTGAAAAAGATTTGAATTCTTTCTATTCGCTCTACAAAACAACCGCCGAACGCGACGGAATCGGAATGCATTCGATTTCTTACTATAAAGATTTGATGGAACGTTCTGATGAAAAATCAAAAGTCACTTTGTATATCGCAAGTCACGAAGGGCAGGACTTGGCGGCAATCGTAACGCTTTTTCAGGAAGACGAGGCAATTTACCTTTACGGATGCAGCGGAAACGAAAAGCGAAACCTTATGCCGGCATATTTGGTTCAGTGGACGGCGATTTGCGATGCAAAAAAATTCGGCTCGAAGATTTATGATTTTTATGGGATTCCGCCGACGGGAGACGAAAATCACCCTATGCACGGACTTTATCTTTTTAAAACCGGTTTTGGCGGAAAAGAAGTGCACAGACCCGGAAGTTTTGATATTCCGCTCTCGCCATTATACAAGCTTTACACTTGTGCCGAAAATCTACGGGCGTGGTATCATAAAATATTCTTAAAGAAAATTAGGGGACGATAAAATGAAAATTACGAATTCAAAATTTTTAATAAAATCATTCTGCATCGCCATGATGCTGTTTTCGACAGGCTGTGCTTCATCCTATTCAACAGGAGGAATAAAAACCGTAAAGCGTGATGCAAACGGAAACGTTATAAAAGAAGAGACTACTAATCAAGAAATTGTTGAAGAACCAAAATCAGAACCTGTTCCAATTCCTGCGCCTGAACCTGTTGCAGAAGAAAAAACAGATGATTCTGATGCAGAATACAATCGCTCGGTCGGAACACTTGATGTTTCAAAAGACACTTTTGAGAACGACAAAAAACTTGTTTTGAGCACGATTGACGAGCTTGCAAAAGTTATGCGAGACCGGAACTTTCGGCTTTGGTGTGCGTATATAGACCAGGAATCGATTGATTATTGGAGCCAACCTGTAAATTTGCGAAAAGCACAGAAAAAACTTCCAATCAAAGGGCTGCAGTTAAAATCATTGGAAGACTATTTTAAATTCGTTTTCATTCCGTCACGAAAGGAATCTGTTGTTGAAGAAATCCGATACGTCTCAAAGAATTATGTAAAAGCAATTGCCGTAAAAGACGAGCAAGAAGTTGTTTACTATTATTTTAACAAAATCGATGACAAGTGGATGGTTCATCTTCCAAAGATTGAAGACTAATCGACGACTAACATTGTTTTTATTGATTTTTACAGTATAATATAGTTGAATAAAAATAGGTTGTGAATTTTCAAAGTGTTTTTGAATTACATTCACAACTTTTTTTTCTAAAATCAAATGGAGGAAATCTATGAAATTGTCTAAAAAAATAATTTTGGCTTTTGCAGCACTGACTTTTTCTTCAAGCATTTATGCTTTGGACGGAAGCGATTTTTCAAGTCTGACTAGCAATCCAAACTATTTTGCTGACACAATCAATGATGGGCTTGATGATTTTACGACTCAGCTTGCAAATGCCATTCCACAGGCAGCTACACAGCAGAACGTATGGGCCGACGCTTACATCGGCAAGTTGTTTCCGTCAGTTCCGTTCCACTTGGGAGGCGGTTTTAACGTTGCGTTGACGCACATTGACACAAGCGGAATCGCAAAAGCTGCTTCTGCACTCGAAATCGACGGAATCAAAGACAGCTATTATTATCCAGTATTTACAGCAGACCTTCGCATCGGCGGAATTCTCTTTCCGTTCGACTGCGACATTGCCGTTATGAAAACTGGAACTCTTTCAACAAGTGCAATGGGTTGTGACCTTGACGTTGACTTCTTGACGGTCGGCTTTGACTTCCGTTACGCACTTTTGGAAGGCGGACTTGTATTGCCAAAACTTTCTGTTGGTGTAGGATATTTCTATAATCAGGGTTCGTTCGGAGCTGGAAACAGCGATGCAGAATTGAACGTTGATTACAAAATACACACAATGTATGCTCAGGCACAGGTTTCAAAATCATTCTTGATTTTTACTCCATTCGTTGGTCTTAGAGGACTCGTTTCAAAATGTGACAACTCATACGACTGGAAAGTTAAAAATACCCAATTCTTGACTGCTGCAGATGCTGCAAAACAATTAGGAACAACAGTTGCTACAAACGGTTCTGGAAACTACAAAACAGACAGCTTTGATTTTGGTGCAATTCAGCCACAGATTTATGCTGGTGTTGGTTTGAACTTCCTTGTTCTTCAGACAACATTGAGCATTTCTGCAGACCTCCGAAACATTTGGGACGATGGTTTGTGGAGCGGTGCTTTCAGTTTCAGAGTTAAGCTTTAATAAAGTAATTTGCTTAAGACCGGATTTTTCCGGTCTTTTTTATTGTGCATACTTCCCAAGTGTGTCATAATGACACGTATGAAAACCAAAAATGACAACAAATTGACGTTCGTTTTCGCTGGCGGCGGAACGGGCGGACACATCTATCCGGGGCTTGCCGTTGCGGACGAGCTTCGTTCACTTGCAAAATCAAATCAAAAAGAAATTCAGATTTTCTGGATTGGAAATAATAAGGGCATGGACAGAGAACTTGTTGAAAAGTCCGGCTCAATCGATAAATTCATTGGCGTTCCGAGCGGAAAACTCCGCCGCTATTTTTCGCTGCAAAACTTTCTCGATGTTTTTAAAATTTTTGCGGGACTCGTAAAGTCTTATTTTACTCTTCTAAAACTAAAACCGGACCTTGTATTCTCAAAAGGCGGTTTCGTCAGCGTAACTCCGTGCATGGCAGCTTCTTTGCTGAAAATTCCTGTTTTGACGCACGAGTGCGACTTTACGCCAGGGCTTGCCACAAGAATAAATTCTCGGTTCGCAAAAAAAGTTCTTGTTTCTTACGAGGAGACTAAAAAATATCTTCGAGCGGATAAGCGTGAGCGTGCACTTGTAACAGGGAACCCAGTCCGCCCGATTTTTTATGAACCAAATCCGCAGAACGGAAAGAAATTTCTTTTTGCAAACAGAAGCGACTACAATCCGCTAAAACCGATTCTTATGATTTTGGGCGGAAGTCTTGGCGCGCACCAAATTAACGAGCTTGTTGCCGAAAATCTTGATTGGCTTTGCGAGCGATTCAACGTGGTTCATCAGTGCGGAGCTAAAGACGCAGACGCAATGCCTAAAAATCACGACGGCTACTTTTTACATCCTTTCATCTACAAAGAAATGTGCGATGTAATTTCGTGCGCAGACGTTGTTTTGGCTCGTGCGGGGGCAAACTCGATTTGGGAATGCTCAGTTCTTGGTAAGCCAATGGTTTTGATTCCGCTTTGCGGTTCAGGAACGCGTGGAGATCAAGTTGACAATGCTAAATTCTTTGTTGAAAAAGGGGCGGCCGACATGCTTCTGGGCGATGACGTTAATTTTGAGAATCTAAAATCATCACTCGAAAAAATGCTCGATTCCACAAAACGAATAAACGCGGCGGCGGCTTCAAAGGCGCTTTCTGCTGGAAAACGACCTGCTAAAAAGATTGCAGAGATTATACTCGAAGAAATTTCTGCAGAATAATTTCATGGAGGAAAAATGAATATCGTAGACGCACTTCTTCTTTGTTTTATTTTTTTTGTCGCAATGATTTGTGCCTTTAGAGGTTTCGTAGACGTTGTGTTCGGCAAGTTCGCTTTTATTGCCAGTTTGCTCGCAGCATTCTATTTTTGTCCAATGGTAGCTCCGCTTTTAACAAAAATTACAACGAACAAAGTTATCGATTTGGTTTTGGCTTTTTTCATCATTTTTGTCGTGGTTTTTATGTTCCTAAAATTATGCCAGTTGATTATAAACGCAATTTTTAGCGGTGTAGTCATGGGGAGCTTAAATCATGCTTTGGGATTTTTTTTTGGCGTTATTGAAGGCTGTCTGTTTGTCTGCCTTCTTTTTATTTTTATAAAAGCCCAGCCGTGGTTTCAAGTTTCGCCAATTTTGAACGAAAGTTTTTTGTATAATCTTTTTTTGCCAGTTTTGCAAAAACCCGTTAACAGAGTTTCAGGAATTTTAGTCTGATGTTTGACAATCTGCTTTATCAAAACGCGGCTTCCCTTTTAAAGGCGGACATTTTAAGCAACAAACTTCCTGGCGCAATCTTGCTCTCAGGACCAGCTTCCAGCGGAAAACTCACTTGCGCCCTTGAAATCGCGCGAATTCTTTCTTGTAGCGGGCGGGGAACTCAGGCATTGCCTCGCGGGCACTGGCTTTGCGACTGTCCGTCTTGCAAAAAAAACAAGGAGCTTACAAACGCCGACATTCTTCTTGCAGGACCGCGCGACTGTTCGCTAGAAATTCTTGCCGCAAAAAAAGCTTTTCTTTCGGCGGCGCTAAATAATTCAAGTCACCTTATGGCATCAAGATATTTTTTTATCCGAGCCGTAAGAAAACTTACAATGCGTTTCAGCCAGATTTTATGGGAGAGCGATGAAAAAGTTTCAAAAATCTCACCTGTAATTCAGACAATCGACGAGCAAATGGAAACTTTTAATCCAGACAAGGATTTGCCAGAAAACGATAAACTCGAAAAGATTTTGACCAAAATCATTGAACAGTGCGACAAACTGGAATCTTCATTCATGTACGACTCGCTCCCGATTAATCAGATCCGAAATGCTTCGAATTGGGCTAGGCTAAAATCCAACGGCGGAAAAAAAGTGCTTATAATTGAAAACGCTGAAAGAATGCTCGAAGCCACAAGAAATGCACTTTTAAAAATCCTTGAAGAACCTCCGAGTGACACGGTTTTTATTCTTACGACAAGCCGGCGCGGAGCTGTAATGCAGACAATTCTTTCTAGAGTAAGGACTTACAGTTTTTCTGAACGCACAATCGAGCAGCAGTCAGAAGTTATTGACCGAGTTTTTCATGCCGCCGAAGAAAATCACAAGCATCAGGATTCTCTTAGAATCGACGATTATTTGCAGACTTTTCTTCCAGTGAGCATTTTTGATGTGAATCAGATTGCAAAAAATTATTACGAGACCATAAAACGGAATCAAATTCCGCCTGCCGACAAAATCGTAAAATCGTGCGCAGGCTTTGAACCACGTTTTTTGTTCAAAATTTTTCTTGCGGGAATTTTAAATTCCTCAAAAGATTTTATGCAGTCCGCCCAAAACTGTGATTTGTGGTCAAAAAATCTTTCGGTAATCGGCGACTGCTACAACAACGTTACGATTTACAATCAAAGTCCTGTAGCGGCAATCGAAAAACTTACGCGGGATTTGACGGTAAACCGGGCGCAGCTTTTTAGGTAGGTTAGGCAACAAGCGTCAAAAGGAAGGTGTGAGAATGCAGGAATTTTCTAAACGTGTAACTCAAAAACTTTCAAAACTTTCAAATGCACAGATTCAGTCATTGGTTTCGGATATTTCGAACAAAAACGAAATGTTCGACTCAATTTTTCAGTCCCTTGCCACGGGATTGATGATTGTGGACACTGACTTTCATCTCATAAAAATCAACAAGGCGGCAGAGCGTTATTTGCAGTTTTCAAAAAATCCTGAGGATTCCGATGTGGAAAATCTTGCGGTTTGGGAGTTGATTTTAGAGGATGAAGTTTCGGATTTTCTAAAAAAGAATTTTCAGAACGAGAATACGAACGTGAGCGATGAATTCACTCTTACCACCACAGGAGGCTCAACACGGTTCATCGACATTTTTATTTCGCCGCTCGTTCAAAAGTCAAATCTTATCGGCTCAATCGTAAGAATCGAGGACGTTACAGAAAAACGAAATCAGGAAATTCTCCTGCACCGCATGGAAACGCTTGCAAGCCTTACGAACATTGCGGCGAGCGTGGCTCACGAAATTAAAAATCCGCTCGGCGCAATCAGCATTCACATTCAGCTTATTCAAAAGGCAATCCGAAAAAAGCGTGATTCTGACGGGCAACTTCCTGAACCAAAATTCTTGGAGAATCATCTTGACGTTGTGAATCAGGAAATTGACAGGCTCAACAAAATCGTCGTTGACTTTTTGATGGCGGTGAGACCGATTTCTGCGAATCTGGAACTTGTGGAGCCAAATAAACTGCTCGAAGAATTCATTGCGTTTTTTATGCCAGAATTCAACGAAAAAAACGTTATTGTTGAATCAAAACTTTGCAAAGATTGTCCGCGGCTGCTTTTGGACAAAAAACTTTTTAGGGAAGTCATCGTAAATCTTGCCCAAAATGCCCTTGCGGCAATCATCAAACGAATTGAAGAACTTAACAACCCGATGAACGGAGCGTTAAGAATCAAAACCGAAGTGAAGGATGATAAATTCTATCTGTATTTTTGCGATAACGGTTGCGGAATGGATGACCAGACGGCGAGCCGCGTTTTTGAGCCATATTTTACGACAAAAGCGAACGGAACCGGGCTTGGAATGGCAATGGCTTACAAAATCATCAAAGAATTTTCCGGTGACATTTCGGTAAAATCAGTTTTGGGCGAGGGAACGCTTTTTACGATAGTGCTCCCGATTCCTCAAAAAGACAAACGACTTCTTACAGTAAAAAACTAGGTGACTATGAAATTTACGATTCTTATTATTGATGACGAAAAAAATATTCGAGAGGGACTTGCCGCAGATTTTGAAATGGACGGCTACAACGTAAAAGTCGCTGAAAACGGCAAACAAGGATTGGAATTTATTTCGAAAGGCGACATTGACCTTGTTATTACAGATTTGAGAATGCCGGGTGGCGTTAGCGGAGAGGACGTTTTGCGTCACGTTACGGCTGAGACTCCAGGAATTCCTGTGATTGTGCTTACAGGACACGGCTCGATTGATGCGGCGGTACAAGCAATGCACGACGGGGCTTATGATTTTTTGACCAAGCCATTGAACCTTGAGCAGCTTGAAATGATTGTAAAACGGGCTTTGCAGGGGCGCGAGCTTAGTTTGCAGCATCAGCAGCTTTTGAAAGAAGTTGATTCAAACCATCAGGTTGATGAAATTATTGGAAAAAGTGCTGCGATGCAAAAAGTCATTACGCTCGTAAAAAAAGTTGCGGACGCAAAAATCAGCGTTCTGGTGACTGGCGAGAGCGGTGTAGGAAAAGAAGTTGTTGCGGACGCTTTGCACAAACTTTCTAGCAGACGAAACAACTCGTTCATAAAAGTTCACTGTGCGGCTTTGAGCGAAACTCTTCTTGAAAGCGAGCTTTTTGGTCACGAAAAAGGTTCATTTACAGGCGCGGAGTCTCTTCACAAAGGAAAATTCGAGCAGGCTCACGGCGGAACGATTTTTCTTGACGAGATTGGCGAAATAAATCAGACCGTGCAAGTAAAACTTTTGCGCGTTTTGCAGGAAAAGAAATTTGAGCGAGTTGGCGGAGAGCAGACGCTTGAAGTTGATGTGCGCGTAATTGCAGCCACGAACAGGAATCTTGAAGAAGAGGTGAAGGCAGGCCGCTTCCGCGAAGATTTGTACTTTCGTCTGAACGGAATCCACATTGAAGTTCCGCCGTTACGCGAAAGGAAGGACGATATTCCGCTTTTGATGAATGCGTTCCTGGAAAAATACAATGCCGAAAACAACAAAAACGTAAAGGGCTTTGACAGCCGGGCTAGGGCGGCGATTTACAAATACGACTGGCCGGGAAATATCCGTGAGCTTCAGCACTGCGTGGAAAGTTCCGTTGTAATGGCGAGCGGGGACGAAATCACACTCGACGATTTGCCGCCAACAGTGAGTCATCAGTCAAAAAGCGAGAACATCGCAATTCCAGTGGGAATTTCTCTTGACGAAGCCGAAAAGATTTTGATTCAGCAGAATCTTGCAGCAAATAAAGGAAATAAATCGAAAACTGCCGATATTTTGGGCATTGGCCGAAAAACATTGCACCGAAAATTGCAGGAATACGGACTCGAAAACGACGACGAGGAAACTTCTCAGGAATAGCTTGAACGTGGGCAGAACAAAGAGCCTGAATCCCCGAGACAAGCGCGATTCCGCCCGTTACAGCCATAAAAATACCGCCCGAAGTGCGTCTCCGTCCCATGGTACTCCCATTTTTCCTCCTCCTTAAAACTCAAATCTTTTGCCATGAATCGCGCGCTTCCATCCGTCAGAAAGCTGCTCTTCTTCAAGCCAAGTGCCCGTTTCTGGTCGCTGCCCGTCCTCGTCCACAGACGTTTCGCCGTAATCGTAGGAATATTCGTCGTTTGTGTAATTGAAATAAAGCGTACCTTTTAGCTCGTAGCTGCTGCCATTAAACTCGTGGATTTTGTAAATCAAAATGCCGTGAGTTGTGTTTTCCATTGAATAAATCAGCCGCTTTTCGCTGTCCAAAGCAAGATAAGTCGGCGAAAAATCTTCCCAAAACGGCGGATTCAGCTCGTGGCAGCCTTTTTCGATGTTCCAGAAATACACGTCATAGTAAGGCTGTGCGCCGCGCATTGTGTAGCCCGCCAGAATCACGATGTCGTCATAGCCGTCAAAGTTCAGGTCAGCCATCTCAAAATATTTTTTGTTCACGGCGGTAAAACCGTTTTCGGTCTTGATTTCGTAATTAAGAACCTCTGAAAGCTCACCGTCTTTTTTGACTTCGAGGTGCATTGTCCTGTCCTGAACTTCTTTGCCAAAATCGCTGTCCGGGCAATTCACCGTGATTTTGTAAAAATCTCCGCGCCCAAGCAGAAACATAATCCGCTCCGTGGTAAGCTCGCTTGCTTTTACGGGCGTTTTGAGCGTGCGGGTTTCGCTCTCGGTTTCGTATTCGTAATTATCGCCCGTCGGGGTTGTGCAGTCTGATTTGATTTTGTAAAGACAATATTCATCGCCGATTTCTTTAAAGAAAAATGTCTCATACCAAAGATAATTTCCGCCGCCCCAGTCAAACGAAAGCGCAAATCCGTCGTCTGTTTCTTGAAAATCACCGAAACCAAAGTTTTTCGCCTCAAAGTCTGACATGGGAAGTCTGAAATTGCAGTCTCCGCCCTGCCATTTGACATAAGCCCAACGGCGCGGGTGCTGATGTTCTCTGTCCCCAGCTTCTGCAAGACGCTCAATAAAAAGCCGCTGAACATAGCAGGTGTAATGCAGGGCAAAATAATATTCTCGCCCGAAGCCGTCATACCACGTGGAATTTTCAAAATCATAATGGCTTCCATGGACGTATAAATGGTTGCCTTCAAACTTAAATTTTTTCTCAAACGATATTTCTTCGGTTTTGCTTGAATAAAAAAGAAGTTCAGTAGCGAGCGGGTCAAACGTAAAGGCATCATCAACGCAAAGCGCGTAGTGTGCATTTCCTTCAAGATGAGAAAAATCGCCAATCCAATACAAAACAGTTTCGTTGCCGAATTCCTTTTTGTGAAAATTGAGCGGGATTTTCTGCGTTGTTTTGTAAGAGCAATTGAGAATCTGCTTTTCTTTTGTGCCGTAAGTCAGGCAAAGATAATAAGTGTTAGGTTCGGCATCCACACTTATCATAAGTTCGTAATTCAGAAAATAAATGCCATTGCCAAGTGAAAGTGCGTTTTTTAGCTTGTAGTATTTTCCGCGAACATTTTGGTAAATATTTTGCCAGCTCACTTTTTCTTTTGCCTGGTTTTCGCAATATTCAACAATCAGCTTTTGCATTTCCGCCGATTCAAAGAACGCTTTTTCAGAGCCAGAACATTGCATTTCTGCTTTTTCAATGACATCTCTGTGTTTTTGCAGAAAATCTTTTTCGCTTTGTGCATTTTGCGCAAAAAGAGCAGAAATCGTGATTAGAGAAAGGAGTATTGTTAGAAAGAATGTTTGTACAAATCTTTTTTTATTCATTTTGAAACGTCCTTAACTTTTTGCCACTATTTGCTGATTTTTGCTTTTTGGCTTTTCAGAGATTGTGTATTTCAGTTTTCCTTCCTCAATAAGCGGAATTATGTAATTCTTCACAAATTATATTCTCAAATTTCGGCTCAAACAATCCTGCTTTTTTCATTTCCACATAAATGGTCGGGATACCAGAATATCGATTTTCTGTAGTATTCAGAATTTCAAGGGCGGTGGCAATAAAAGGATAATGAATGTTGTTCGCAACGCACTGTCGGGTAAAACCTTCAGGCAAAAGTCCGTCAAAAAATATTTTTGTCGATTCCGAATCGAATTCTTTATGAGAAAGAGGAAAGCTCAAGGAAATTGCCCTTGCGTTCGGGGCTGAAAGAAATGAGTCCGCGTAGGAAAAAACTGCGTCGCGGGAACTTGTACCAGAAATCTGTCCTGCAAGAACAAAACGCCCGTTAATTTCAATCAGGACTTTCAGACAGAACTTTTTCATCTAGCTCCGAGCCTCCACATTCAAATCAAGCCCAAGAAGATTTATGAGGCTGAGCGTTTTTCCGATTTCGCAGGTGGGCTTTCCGTTCTCAAGGTCGGACAAAAAACTCACGCTGAATCCCGTGATTTCAGAAATGTACTGCTGAGTGTATTTCAATTCTTTTCGGCGCTCGCGAATTGCGTTCCCCAGCTCTTTTGAATCGCTGATTTTCATAAGGCTCCCTGATTTAGCCGAACGGCTAATTTTTGCTAAAAAAAAACACAAACTTAGCCGTTCGGCTTTATTCTTACTTTTTAAGTATAATTTAGCCGTTCGGCGTTGTCAATGAGACTACTCCATGCTGTTGGCATCATTTAGTCATCCAATTCAAGCAATTCCAGCCATTCTACTTCAACCAAAGCAACTTGTGAAACATGAGGAAAGAACGAGAAAAGACCGTATTGCGATGATTGTGAATGCAATTTGCTTGGCAAGCGATTTCATTTTCTGCTACTCCACGCCGTTGGCCTTTTTCCATGCGGTGATGAAATGGTCCTCTGAAATGATTGCTATTTCTGATTCAATGTCATGTTCTGTCCAGTCAAGATAGTTATTAAACTTGCTCAAATCAAGCCAAACAAGTTTAGCATTTTTCTCCACCCTGTGAACTGGTTTATTAAAATCTTCATTATTTTCATTTGTGTAAACATTCTTTTCATATTTATCCAAATAAAAAATAAGGGTCGGATTATATTCAGGCTCAAGAGCTGAATACAATTTTTTTACCATAGGCAAGACTATAGGTGCATAATATTTTCTGTTATTTTCAATTCCTATTTTTTCTTGTTTAGGCAGCTTAATGTAAATCCAAGTCTCAAAATCATTTGTTTTCTTGTATTCCTCATAAGTTGAGTTTTTGGACCATTTGCTTACATTTCTGCTCATCCCACGGAATTCTAGAATGTCATACTTCATTCCGATGTCGTCAAGGATTTTCTCAACATCAGCTTTGAGTTGCTTCTCAAATATACGGACATGTGCCTGAGTCTCAAAATATACAGTATCAGCGACAGTGTAGTCGGTATAGATATTGAAATTCTTATAGGCTTCTGGAATATCGGCAGGACGCAAATAACCATAAAATCCATAATCCCAGCCTAAAGCCATTGTTGCATTACTTCCACTAAGAGCAGGAGTAATCTCAAACTGCATTCCATATTGCTCGCTTACCGCGTTCACAATATCCTGCTGTAACTCTTCTTTTGTGTTGTATTCTCTTTTCAATTTTCTTCCTCCAAAACAGCCAGCGAAATTGAGCAAAACCACCGCAATCAAAACGATTTTTCCAAAATTCATCTTCTTCTACTCCACAACTATGCCGACTTCAACGCTTCTGTTGAAATTCTCAAAAGTGATAACACCATCTTTGCAAGAAAAGCAAACGTCAAACTGGTTGTTTACAGCTTCTTCCCACATATCGATGTAAAAATGCGTATCGTCTTCCATGCAAAACAAGCCCACGTCATATCCCAGCTCTGGGTATTCTTTTTCGGTGTAATCGCGGACTGTTTTCAAAATCGCGAGGAACTTTTTTGCAATCAAAAGGATTGTCGGCTTGACTCTCTCAAAACTCACTTCGTCGACAACATAAATATAGACTGAGTCGTCGTCGCAAACGTGCGGTTTTGTGATTCTGCAACAAAAATCACCATCTTTTTCTTTTTGGAGCACCAAATCTTCGATTTTGTCAAAAAAATAATTTTCTGAATAACTCTGCATAATTTTCTCCTTTTGCGTAAAATCTTTCTCTTAATTTACCTTTTTATTTTTGTTTTTTAGCCGTTTTCTCTCCAAAATAGGCTTTAAACAAATGTTGTTTCAACACTTTTTCAAGAAAACGGCTCGACAACAAATTATTCCTCGTTGCAAAATCTCCTGCGGCTCACTCCATGCCGTTGGTATCATTCAGTCATCAAGTTCCAGCAATTCCACATACATCGTATCTATAACCTTTCCGTTTTCATAAAACCGGCTTTTGTCCGCAAATGCAATTCCTGCGGCAAAAATGAACGCAAAGAACAGTGCAATTTTTCTCATTTTTATCTCCTCATTTTTTAATCCATTTTAGTTTTGCGCCGGATTTATTTATGCTTATCATTTCGTAATCGGTCAAAGCCGACGTTAAGTGACTGCATAAAAAATCAAAATCAAAAATCTGCTCGGATGGAACACTGACCGTTATGAATTTTGTCCTGTAAAAAATCCTAATTGTCGGCGGCGCGGGAACGACGGATTCTTCTCCGATTCTTACTTTCCGCTTTTGATACCAGACTTCCGTGGAATCGGTCAGTTCGCCGTTTTCATAATGCCCTTCGCTGATGAATATTCTTGGATATGAATCCTGATTGTATTTGTTTTTCTCAAGCTTTTTCGACTTGATGATTATCTCGGTATCGCCCGGCAAAACCTCATAGTTTTTATACGCGTCACAGGACAATATAATAGAAGAAACTTGCTCTTTTGTGACTTCGTTTTTGAAGTCGCCCGGATTTTCGTTTGAAAAAGCTTGCGCCAAACCTGCAAAAAGAAAAAATGCCGATAAAATTCTTTTCATTTTTTACTTCCGTTTAACATTCCGCTCTGGAAATTTTTTGTATTCTTCCGCACATTACTAAATGCAATCATAAATGCTGCTCCGTTTTTTTTGCCGTGAATAGCCTTGCTGCGTTCAGAAAGAATTGCTTCAAGTCCTGCACGGATAATTCCATTGAATTTTTCGCGCGGAAATCGGACTGAATTCAGATTCCTTATTTTACCGCGTCTTGAATCATAAAATCCCAGAAGCTTTACAATTTTTGAATTGCAGAAAACTAAAATATTTGAACCGTCATCAAAATGAGCTTCGCTGTTGCTTGAATTTCCCATATCAAAAAACAAACTGGGCATGTCTTTTCCGCAAACACCAAGATATTTTATGCGGTCGGTTGTTGAAACCCAGTCTCCGTCAATAAAGCGGCACGAACCGCGACGAAACTTAATGTAATTTTCTGCAATCGTTCTGTCGGAATACTCGTTAAAAAATCTGTCGTATTTAAAATCCGGCTCAAGGATTTTTTCAAAGGCAGGAACGACCAGACAAAACCATGAATGCGGAGATTTTTTTTCCGTAACAGCGGCCATTTAAATATATGCGGTAGGTTCCCCACGCAATAAATTCATCGTCAAAAAACTCGTCAAAATCAAATTCAAGCGCAAATTCCCTTTTGTCGCCGATTACGATTTTTTCTCCGCAATAAGGAAACTCTCCAAATTCCGGAGCCGGCACAAATACATCCTGTTCATCATCGTCTGTGTTTTCTTCACTCATTTTTTACTTCCTTCCATAATTCATTCTCCCTTAAAAATCATAAAAACCTTTGTGTTCCCACTAATTTGCTTAGCTTCATAACCTAAGTCATTTTCCATGAATGCCAGAATCCAGCCCGAAGGCAAAACAACGCACCACGCCCAGCCGCGCAAGTAAAAACGCAAGCCTAAAAAAATATTTCAAATCCATTTTACAAATCCCCAGGATTTTTCCGTATGACTTATTGCTTCGGCAAGCGTTTCAAAAAATCCGCCTGACGCGCAAACTTCACCGACCGACAAAAAATTCTCAAAGCAAACTTCAAAGCATTCACACTGCCTGTCGTTTGAAACTTCCATTTCGTCTTCTGCGTCGCCTGACCCCGGAAAAAAATCCCTCCGACAGATGAACGCCTTATATTCCCGCACGCCCGCGTAAGAAAAAACTGCGGTTCTAACGATTTGATTTTGAAAGTCGATTTTCATCTTCGCTCCCAATAGCCAAATTTCTCTTTGTCCCACGGTTCTTTATAATGAAAGAAACAGATAAAACGCTCAAAAAAGTTTAATTTTGCATAATAGCCGCGGTCAAGAACCGGGCAGAACGCAAAATAATCAAAACCGCTCACCACAAAAATATCAAAGCCAAGTCTGTACGCACCGTTTGCCGACTCAAAGCATCCAAGGTTCACTAATTTCTGGGCAAAACGAAGCGATTCTGATTTTTCACAACAACGACGGAGCAACTCTTTCTGGCTGAACAAATCTTCCTGCCCGCATTTTATTCCGCCGTCATCCGTGCACAAATCAAGAAATCCGTCTCCGTCCTCCCACGTCAACAAATACACCGTTGCATTTTTGTTTTCCGGCAGCACAGAATCCAGAGTTTCCATAAAATCGCGCGCGGAAAGTTTTGTAATTGTTTTCATTTTATCTCCGAATTTTCTCACACATAGCAAGTAAAATAATCCATCGAAAAATAAAGCTTTGTTTTTTTTCAGGATTTCTGCAACTTCGCTCAGCCGGAATTTTCTGTATTCATGGATTTCTCCGTGCTCGTCTGCAAAACTGTTGCTTATGACTTCCTGAACATCGCAAAAATCAAAATCTTCAGGCACTTCAAAAAAACAGGTTGAAAAATGCGTACCAAAGTTAAAAAGTTTTCCGTCGCGCATTTTAAGAACAAAGCCTGTAAAAGACGGAAGCGTTTCGCCGCGCACCTTTCGGAGTGTTTCAAGCGGAATTGCGTTCCGGCTTTTTTCGATTTTTTCGATTGACGAAAAATCTATCGTGTTTCGCTTCAAAAGGAATAATTCCAGCATTTGACGCGGTTCAGAATCCTTGAGGCGTTTTTCGGCAAGGTCAATCAGTTTTTCCGCAGAAGAAAACACCACGCACGGCAAAAATATTCCGCCATCCAGCGTAACAGCCGCCCTGTAACTTTTCCCGTAAATTTCATCCTCAATCGGCTCAATATTTTCCGAAAGAAAATCCATGATTTCATCTTTCTTCATTTTTATTCTGTCTCCGTTTTTTCGGTTCTGCGTTTCTTGAATTTCAGCCTGCGGATTCGGAGTTCCTCGCCGTTTTCAAGATATTCAAAATCGCTTTTGTCAAAATATTTTATGTGAGCCGGGCGGATTTCGCATAGTTTTCCGTTCCGGTATTCAAGGCAAATCAAAATGTTTCCGGCCACAAGCTCTTCAAGAAAATCGAGGTAGCCGAGCTGAATGCCCACGCCGTTTTCGTCAAAAAAGTAAAAGTCGCCGTGGCAGTGCCAGTCCCAGTCCGAACAAAAAGCACAGCGCACATCGATTGGATCTTCGGCATTGTAAAAGCGAATGCAGATGTCGTCCGCCAAAAATGCCGAAAGCACGTTTTCTTCGACTTCGACTTTTACGCCGTACTCCGAAAGAAAATCTTTTATCAGCGCAAAATCGTAGTGAAAGGCAAAAACCGCATTTGAAAGCATGGATTTGAGAACGTTAAGCATATCGCGCTTGACCGATTCAATCTGCTCCAGTTCCTCCGCGTCAAAAGCCGGCGTGTAGATTTTGCCGGAAGTGTTCAGTGCGGGAAGGTTCGAGCCGCGGACGAACTTTGAGTAAAGCGGCGTAAAATCGTCGCCGTTCCCGATAAAATCGCGCGAAACCGACTTTGCCAAATCGTCGATGATGTTCCATTTGTCAAGAAAATCCGAGCAGTCGGAAAAATCAAGGGCATCAAAATCGAAGACCGTCGTGCATTTGTCCGCCTTCCTGTTTTTTGAACGGAGATAATCGTCGGCGGATTTTTTGTCGCGGAATGCGACGACGCGCGAGGAATAGTTTTCAAAATAATCGTCGCCCTCGTCCGGCGAACACCAGATTAAAAAGTATTTTTCCGATTCAAGAACGAACCCGACGATTTCACAAAAGTTTTCGCTCACTTTCATTTCCCTTCGTATTCAAAAAGCTCATATTCCACGCCAGTCTCAATCTCACAGCCGTCAATCGTGGAATAAGTAACGCCCTCGGCAATCAGCGGCAAAAAGACTTTGTTTATCGCGTCCACGCTCGCCTGAGAATTTTCCAGCGTCAAAAGGCCTTCCGCCGCATACATTCTGCCGCTCGGACTGTCGCCTTTCAAAAGATTCAGGAACACATTTTTGTCATTTAGCTCAAGCAGTTTTTCAAGTGCAATTGTTCCCGTTGTTTTCTGCGCTGCCTCGCCGCCAATATATCCGTATTCGTCAGAAGAATCCGCAGAAAAAAGAAAATCGAAATATTTCTGATATTCGCCCGGAATCGAAATATTTTTTATTTCGCCTACAATCGATTTTTTATGTTCCGCAAATTTTTCGTAATTCGCACTGAAATCGCGCTCAAAGCGATACTCGCTGTATGAAAAATCGCCGGCGTTATTTGTTTTCAATTCAAACAGATTCTGAAAATCCTTGCGCGTTTTTTTGACAAGGCTCGCTTTAATTTTACCAAAAGCTTCTTCGCCAACAGAAAAAATCAGTTTGCACGGTTTATCATCGTAATAGATATAAGTCACGTTCAGAGTCATATATCCGCCGTAAAAATTTCTGACCGATTTTTTCAATCCGAATCCACGCAATTCCGTCTCCGGCACCCAGCCATCGCTTTTTCCCGACCGCAGAAAATTTTGTATTTCCGAATCAGAAAAATCATTTTTCTGGATAAAATCTAAGGCGGAATTTAAGATTTTCTCGTCTTTTTTTACCCACCCAGATTTCAGGCTTTCTGCAAAACTCTGAGTGATTCCCAAAAAGATGCAAAGGGCAAAAATCAAAATCAGTTTTTTCATAATTTCGTTCATACCGCGATTCTATCACAATTCAGGGGTTTTCTCATATTGATTTGCCGGGTTCACAATTTTTTAATAAAATCAAAGCATGAATATTCAAGTTGAAAGCCTTTTTGGCGACGTTGACCTAAAATCCGACGCACCAAAAAATCCTGAATTGATTGCCGAAATTACAGACATTTGCTATAAAACGATGAAACTTTTCGGACAGCACGATTCACGAGAGACAATCCTGAAACTGCTGGAGTCAGATTTTGGATTCAAAATTGTGAGCGAGTCCGCTTCGGTCGATTTAATGATTGATACCGACATCAATCATATTTACGAACCCCGCCATTAATTCAGCTTTTTCATTTGCATTTTCTCTTAAAATTCCTGCCGTTTTTGAAACAAATCTTCCAGCAACGCTTGGTTTGAAACACGCCCGGAATACATGTTCAATTATTGCTCGGCTAAATGTGGATTTTTCATCGCGTCTGCTTTTTTCTGATGCTCGGCCATAATCGGATTCCAGTAGTCGTGATACTGCGCTTCGTAATCAGAGCCTTCCGCGCTGACTCCGGCTTTAATCAGTTCAATCAGCAGTTCGCTTTCAAACCAGTTTTTTTGATATTCATATTCGCAATTGTAAAGCGTTCTTCCGTAGTCGTTGTACAAATATTTCTGCTTGAAAAAATCTTCCTCGTACATCGGGGAAAAATATCCGGAGAATGTCGCGCCGTTGTGATAGTCAAAAACGGAATCGCTTGCGACGAAACTGTATTCGTTGATTACCGAGATGTTCAAGCCGCCTGAACGGTCAGGCGATTCTCCAAATCCGTCAAAAATTGCGCTGATATAGACGCTGTTCTTTCCTGTAGCGGAATACGAGCCTTTTGTGATTTCGCCTTTTTCGTGCGCGCCACACCAGAATTTTCCGTCCGGCAAAAAATGATAGTGAAAAACAGACGCTTTGCCTGAAGCCCAGCACGGAAATGCGCAAAGATAATTTTTGATTTCTTGAGAATTGCGCGGCGCAACAAATGCCGGTCGTTCCTTTGAAATGTACCCTCCGAACACCCAACCATATTCCGCCTCATCGCCTTTCCACTCGTAGCGCGGAATCAAAATTTCTACCCACGGAGCTGTTATGCCGTCAATCGTTTCTTCTTTCCCGATTGCCACGACTTTAACGGGCAGCCTGTGCTGGAGTCCGCAGAGCCTGTTTGACTTGAGCGAGGGCTTATCCCGAACGCGCAAGCCTTCCTGCGAATCCACATACATCGTGTCGATAACCTTGCCGCCCTCATAGAAGCGACTCGTGTCCGCAAACGCAAGCGACGACAGCACGACCGCCGCCGACAGAATCAGAAATATCTTTTTCATTGTGATTTCCTCCCGATTTTAGCAAAGTTATGCCGAAAAAGTGCGGATTGAATCATACAACACTAAAATTATCCCGGAAACAAACGCCACCCCAGCAGAAAAAATCAACGTAAAAATCAAAGTCAGTTTTTTCATTTATTCCCCCGTGTCATCTTTTAGAACAATCGCCAGTTGATAGTCAAAATTGCAGACGACTTCTGCCTTTATGCCTTTTGGAACTATTGCCCTGTTGAATTCGTAGCCTACGTTTTTCGTGTAGAAAGAGCCGCCCATATACTCTTTGCCGTCAAACTCCGTTTCGTTATGATGGTCTGCAAGGTCTATCTTGTATTTCACATACATTTTCTTGAACTCCAAAAGAACTTTGGGATTTTTAACCGACGATTCATTTTTGATACTGCATGTCCATTTACAATCCCATGATGGAAGAATATGTTGCGCTTCAAAAGTCATATAATGAAAGCCTGCATACAAAAGACCAAGCGTGAGAAAAAGAGTAATAAAGCCAGTCTTTTTTCCCTTTTTCTTGAATGTGCGTATCACCGTCCGAACAAGCAAGACTGGAATGCCAATAAAAACAGCCAATATGAACAGTATATACACCAATAAAATCATAAAATTTCCTTTCATTTATGACCAATAATAAAAGCTGCCCGTAAAATGATATAAAAATCCGTAGAATCCAAAATATCCGAAAAAAAGCAGATTTATAATCATAACAAAATACATGAACTTTTCTTTTGGGGCGGCCTTTGCCTTAAAAAGTTTTCGGGCTGAGGCAATAAGAGCCAGCAGCGAAATGATGAATACCGGAATTATTATTGGCATGGGGTACTTGATGTACAAAACAAAACAGAAAGGCAAAGGCACAATCTCAATGATTTCTGAAAGAGCATTGCACGCGTATTTTTTGATCAAGGCGGTAATTCCAAAAGCAGAGAGCACAAACACCAAAATTGAGCCTATTGTATAGAAGATTTCCGCAATATTATCCCACACCCGCGGCGACCATTTTTGATAATGAAAAAACATTTCAAGCTGCACGGCTTCGGAAGGCGGAAAAATAAATCCGTGAAGAATACTCACTGCAACAATCAGAAAAATCAGAATCTCTGAGGCAAGAAAAAATTTGACAGGAGTTGAAAGCGTGTTCTTCATAAAATCTCCGGGTAAAATTATTTTCCGTTGTTGATGTAGAAGATAAAACAAGTGTCGTAAGGCAATCCTTTAACGTAAAGCCAGCCGTCTTTATTTGTCTTTGCGCGGATCCTGCCGATTTTATCGCTCGTTTCAAGTTCTTCTTTTGTATATTTTTGTAGCCTTTGCATACCTTCATCCCAGTCATCATCTTCGCTTGCCAGCCGTTCCTCAAACAAAACATAAATCGTGCAGTCGCAGTTCTTAACGGGCTTTTTGTTGTCATCCAAAATTATATCTTTACAGAAATTTTCGCCGTCGAGCGTGATGTTTTCAAGCGAAATAATCCGGCTTTCTTTTACGCTGTTCCATTCTTTGGAAGATATTACCGAGTAGTCCCGTGGTTTTGAGGCACAGGAAATCAGCGAAAACGAAAAAGGAATCAAAATCGGAATCAGAGAGAAAAACTTTTTCATATATTTAAATATAGCATATTCGCTCAAATTCTCACAATAAATTATGCGAGTTTTGGCGCAAGCATTTTTTTCGATTATTGAAGTTAGTCAAAAACTAAACTAGGATAAAGACATGTTATTTTTTAAGAAGAAAACACAGTATGAAAATACAGGGAAATTTGCTTGCAAAAATTGAAAGGAACGGCAAAACTTGTTATGGCGTAAAAAAGATATTATATAAAATCGAGGGAAATTATGAATATTAAAAAAAAGCTTTTTTTACTTGCATTCATTGTGCTGTCTTCAAGTTCGTTTGCACAGCGCTTAAAAGACAGAAGCTACTATGTTGAAAACTATCAGTATAGCGGAGCGGCGGGAAATAATGTCGGACTTATTTACAGCAATGACCGTGAATTCATGGCCGCTATTGAAAATGGCTTTATCGATGTAAACTATAAATACGAACGCGGAAGGACTTTATTATATAAGGCACTTCTCGAATACCAGTATAAACCGGAAATTTTTATACGGATTGCGGACTTCCTTGTAAAAAACGGTGCAGACGTCAACATAGCGGATGATGACGGTGATACGCCTCTTCTGTCTGCCGTTGATAATTACAATGACTATCATACCGATGGCAAACTTGATACCCGAATCATAGATTTTCTTTTAAAAAACAAGGCCGATGTAAAAGTTAAGAACAATATGGGTATAACAATTTTGTTTTATCTGTGCAAAGCGAAAAAACCGGAAATTGATTTAGTAAAAAGGTTAATAAAACTCGGCGCTCCGTTAAATACTCCTTCGGACTATTCTTATTCGCCTTTAACCTATGCACTTGAGAACAAAAATATAGAGCTTGCCCGTATTTTGATTGAGAGTGGGGCAGACGTAAACCTTAAGGACAACAGAGAAAACTATCCGTTAAATTCAGCATGTCATATCGGTGATTTAAATTTTGTAAAATTCATGATTTCTAAAGGTGCAGATGTAAATGTCAAAGGCCGTGACGATTACACTCCGCTGCATTATGCAGTTGACTCTGGTTCCAAAGACAGTCTTGAGCTTGTAAAGCTTCTGGTTGACAACGGTGCGGATGTCAACGCTGCAACAAAAAACGGGTATACTCCCCTCATATTTGCGGGCTGGGAGAAAAACTCTTTTGAACTCATCAAATATCTTGTAAGTAAAAAAGCCGATGTCAATGCAAAAACTTACGACGGTTACAATGTCGGAATGTCATGTGCAAGACAGCTTGATCTTGAGTGCTATAAATTCCTTGAAAAAAACAAATTTGATTTTAAATCAGTGGATAAAAACGGCGATACAGTCCTGCAATATTTTACGTCAGTTGTTACTTGCGAAAACAGGGAACAGCTTTTGTATTATTCAAAAGTTATGGAAAAAGAAGCGGAAATTGCAGAAATCATTGCTTTTCTTGCAAAAAAATGCGGTATTAACCGTAAAAATAAATATAACACAACACCTTTGCATACAGCCTGCCGTTCTATCATTGATTATACCAAAATTATTGAGCCGCTTATTAAAAACGGTGCAGATGTTAATGCAAAAACAGATTCTGGCTGGACTCCGATTTTTTCCTGCGGCGAGAGTCCAAAAATGGTTCAGCTTCTTGTTGATTCCGGTGCAGATTTGTCTGTAAAAGACAAGTACGGAAAAACTTATCTTGACCGATGTGAAGAAGCGTTAAAAAACAACCCGAATATGTCGGAAGTTGTTGAAATTTTAAAGGCAAATTCCAAAACCAAAAGAAATACAGTTTTGTTCAGCTTTGCGAATACAATTATACCGACAAAGCACTTGAAATGCTCAAAAAAGGCAATGTAAAAGACTTTGATGATTATGATGAAAACGGCTATACGCCGCTTTATTATGCGGTAATAAACAAAAATCTTGAGCTTACCAAAATACTTCTGGACAAAGGATGTGACATAAACAGGCTCCATCAGAAAAAAGAAACGACTGTTTTGTGGTATGCAGTTGATACGGGAAACGTGGAAATGGTAAAGCTTCTGCTCAAATACAACCCGGATTTAAGCATTAAGAGTAAGGATAATTTTTACACTCGAAAATCTTACATACTTGGAACAGGTATAGACGCAAGTACAAATAATGGAAGAAAACAAAAATACGAAATTGTAAAGCTTCTCCTCGAAGCCGGCTGTAATCCTAATGCCACTATTGAAAGTGATAATAAAAATTATACAATAACCGCATCCTGTTGCAGGAATGGTGACGAAGATTTAATTGAACTTTTAATTGAATACGGCGGAAATCCTTTTGCAGTCTGGGAAGCCTGGCTTTGGAACCACAAATACAGTTTTTCAATCATAAGAAAAGACATTTATAATGAAGGCATCGACTATGATAAAAAGAATGCGGTTTACCGTGGGCTTGTAAAGTATTATAAAAACAAATTCCTCGTTGCAACCGACAATCTCAGGATAAGAAACGGATACAGCCGTTCAGACGGAACCATTACTGCAATAAAAAAAGGCACGAAGGTAAAAGTGCTTAATGCCGACAACATGGAAATCATAGATGACATTCATTCATGCTGGGTGGAGGTGGAAGTGCTTCCCGGCAGTGTTGACTCAAATGGCAAGGCAATTCCTAAAGGAACTAAAGGCTGGTGTTTTTTAGGCTACCTTGCTTCCGAATAGTCAAAATTCAAAAATTAAACTAGGATAAAGACATGTTATTTTTTAAGAAGAAAACACAAAAAGAAAAAATTGATTTTGTTTTAAACGGACAGATAATTACAAAAACCGTAAGACTTATTAAGACAGTCGAATTCAACGAAAAAGGCCTGGAAGTCCATTCAAAAATTGAAGGCGGACTTGAAACCTGGAACGAATACGATTCGGACGGAAATTTAACTTCCCGCAAAAATTCAGAAGGTTATTCGGAAATCCACGAGTATGATTCAAACGAAAATGAAATCCACATGAAGGATTCCAAAGATTACGAAGAATTTTTAGAATATGATTCTCATGGCAACGTCATTCATTATAAAAATTCGCTCCGCCGTGACGAAAAAAATGAATATGATTCTGACGACAATCTCATCAAAAAAATTGTCAATGACAAAGAAATCATCGTTTATGAATATGACGCTTTCGGCAATTTAAAACACAGCGTTTCTTCAACCGGCGAAGAATGGAATTACGAACGCACCGAAGACGGAAAGGTTTTAAAAGCCACAAAAAATAAAGATTACGGCGAGTGGTACACTTATGATGAAAATGGAAACATGCTCAGCCAGGATTCATCAACCGGTGTAAAATCTCAATATGAGTATGATTCAAAAAACAACATGATTCATTCGCTCGACGAAAACGGCTATGAAGAATGGTTTTCCTATGACGAGCACGGAAACAAAATCCACTTTAAGGACGGTACGGGTCTTGAAGAATGGTGGGACTACGATGAAAAAAACAACGTAATCCGCACCCGCTATGCCGACGGCGATGAAGAGTGGATTTTAAACACCTACTATGCTGACGGTACTTTAAAATCCGCAAAAACCTACGTTCCGGCGTAAAACACGTAGTTTTCCGACAGACCTAATATTGAGCCCATTTTGAATACGTGATAGATTCTATTCATGGCAGCAAGTATTTTTGACACAATTGCCCCGAAAATGCTGGAAAGAATCAGAGCCTTAAGATTGATTGACGACGATTTTATGACGGCTGTTTTCGGTGGAAACAATAAGTTAACCGAGTTTTTGCTAAAAATTCTTCTTTCCCGCGATGATATAATCGTAAAAAGTTGTATGACGCAAAAAGACATCCGTAATTTATTCGGTCGTTCAGTAAAACTGGACATAATTGCAGAGGACGCAAACGGCAAGATGTTCAATGTGGAAATCCAGCGGGCAGATAAAGGAGCTTCAGCAAAGCGGGTTCGCTACAATCTTTCAATGCTCGACAGTCATACGCTGAAAAAACGGTCTGATTTTTCTGATTTACCGGAAACCTATATCATTTTTATTACAGAAAATGATTATCTAGGATTGGGAGAGCCGATTTACAAAGTGCAGAAACATTTTGACTGTAAAGGCAAAAACGGCGAATATTTGCCATTCGACGACGGTTGCAATATAATTTATGTAAACGGTTCATATCGCGGAAATGACGCAATCGGCAAATTGATGCACGACTTTTTTGAAGCCGATGCAAACGCAATGTTTTATAACGAAATCGCCGACAGCGTGCGGTTCCATAAGCAAGACGAAAGGGGGGTGAATTCTATGTGCAGGATTTTTGAAGAATACGGCGACGAGCGTGCAGCTATTGCAACAGCAAAGGCAAGAGCCGAAAGAAATATTGAAATTGCAGAAAAAATGCTCCGGCAAAACAAAATGACAATAGAAGAAATTGCTGATATTGCAGACTTACCTCTAGAGCGCGTAAAAGAACTTGCTGAAAAGCTCGGTGTATGTGCAATGGCATAAGCCTACGAAAGCTGCCGTCTATGAGAGTTTGCATGGACGGCGTTTTTTGTTTTACTGGCTATTCGGTTTTGCTGAATTTTGAAGCACCCCTCAAGATTTTTCCCAGCTGGCTAATAAATAATAAAATGGGAATGTCGCGAAATGGGCAAATCCAAGTTTTAATTTTCTTCTATAATTGATATTACTTTGTGTAATATTTTTATTTTGCCAGTTTAATTTCTATTTGATTAGAGTTATTGTCGTTGTGTCAGTTCTGTTTTGAATGCCGACATTTGCTATGGCTGAGTATGTGTAGGAATTTAGCCAGCCTGATTCAATGTCAAAGGTGGCAGTGGTAAGAAATGAGTATTTTGCATCTTTTAAGGATTCCGCAAAAAAATCGTCAGTTGCAGAAGCAGTTTTATCTTCAGCCGGTCCGAATTTTGAAGCCAAAAGTTTTACCAGTTTTATTATTTCATCGTGTTCTGCATATATTTTTGATTCTATGGTGAGTGAATCTTCAGCCTCAGACACCATTAACTCTGAAGTACCGTGCATTTTATAGTTCAATAATAGCGGCACCGGAATTATCGTTTCATATTTTGTTGGAGTATCTATCGAATATTCATAAGCATAAAACTGATGAATGCGTTGTATATCTTGAGCCGCATACTGTTTAAAAAGTTCTTTATTGACATAAGTTTGTTTTAGCTGCTTGTATACTTCGCTGTTGAATATCTCACTGTCTTTTGGATGTGTTTTTTCAAAAATAGTGAATGATTTTTCTGTTTTTTCAATCAACTGATCGATATTTAATATATCAATAAATGAACCATTCTGGTCTATTTTAAAGATAATTTCCTGCTGAGCCAGCTTCTGAATAAGGAGGGCTGCAATTGGATTTTTTTCACCTGTATGATAGTCATAATATTTCCAGCTTACAGTATATGACTCATCATCCATGTCAAGAACTTCCATTTTTATCCGGCTTTTTATATTTGATATGCGTTCACCACCGTTTCGTTTGTCAATTCTTGATTTTTGATAATTATATTCTTTTACATCACCTTTATTCCAATATGTAAACAATGGTATGTATTCATCATTTGCATGGCACAGACAAAATTGCATTAAAATAAAAAAACATATTACAGCTTTTTTCATCATCGTATTCCTTATATTTGATTTTACATTTTCTGATAACTGACTGTATAAAAATGTAGAGCTGATATTTTTCATCATATTTCAGAATTAAGCAAGGCGTGGCGAAAAGTTACGGGTGGCGGCAATAATGTTTTTTAAATTCAATTTTTATTTGTTCAAGTATTCGTTTACATAATCGGATTTTATAAAATATCGGATAAATAATGTGTCTTTCAGGATGATAAATAAATTCATTGCCACAGTTCTTAACGAATTGTTTATTAATGACATAATTATTGTTGCGGAGCTTGCTAAAATGCAAAATCCCATTAATCCAATGAATGTTTTTTTTGCGATTTTCTTTTTTTGAATTATTAAAACAAAATTTGCAATGCAGAGGACTGATATCAGCCAAAATAAAATGGCAGGTAATATTCCAAAATTTCTAAGTGCAATCGAACCGCATAAAAGATAAATAACGGATTCTATAAACATCAGAATTGTAACAACAAATAAGAATCCATGAACTTTAGATGCTTTCCGTTTACTCAGATTTTCATCTGCCAGTGTATATTTCTTTTTTATATTTTCTATTTCTTCCGAAGTGTATTTTTCTATTTTCGATTTCAGTATCAAAAATTTCAATTACTTCTGGTAAATATTCATTCTGCTTTAGAATTCCTTCTAATATTAATTTTTCATTGGAATAAGTTTTTTATATTTTCTTCAATTTCTTTTAAATTCATTTTTTCCTCTATATTATCAATTTATCTCGTACAAAGTATTGAAAATGTAGTATTCATTATACTGTTTGTTTATAAAATCCTCAAAGTTGATTTTTCCATTGAGCTGGCCTTCTATTTGAATGTTATTGTAAAAATCTGTCTGGATATCGGTGTAAAAAAGGCATTTGTTGACAGGTGAATATTTTAGGGCAAGTTTTAGGATTTTTTTGATTGAATCAAACATTGCACTCTCAAACCTAAATGGAGGAAAGTCGTTCCGCAAGTTTTTTTCATCATTTTTTTTATCAATTGAAGCCTTATTTTCAATATCAAAGTCCCAGTCAATCAGTTCGCTTCCATAAAAGAACCAAGTTCGTCCAAATTCTTTGTTACCTAAATGCAGGATGGTTCCAGTTTCCTTATCCAAATATTTCTGAAACAAGCCCCTGTGACTGATTAGTTTTGTATTTTGCCGCACAAAAAATGGAAGCCTGCTATTTTTTATTGGCAGCAATCTGTTGCATCCAAGAGAAACAATCTCAATTGTCGGCATTTTTAATCTCCGTTTCCTCCGAACAGTTTACCACTTAGTGCAATCATAGTTCAATCTCCGGTCATAGAGCGGCATGGTTGTTTTACGAAATCAATGCAGGGATTTAAGAAATGGGGCGGAATCCCTGCACACGACATTCATTGCCCCTACACCTTAAACTGGTCTACCTGGGTGCCGATTTCTTCGATGGAAGTTTTTACTTTGCCGGAAATTGCGCCGAGGGTATTTCCGGTTTCGCTGATTTTTCGGGCACCGTTAGCCATTTCATCCATGCTTTCTTTCATCGCCATTGTTGAATTCTGCAGCTGCTGGACTTCGGAGAGAATAATTTTGTTTCCCTGTTCCATTTCTGTGGAAGCGGTTCTTACTTCAATTCATAGTGTGGAGAAAGTCAATAATCTGCTTTGAACCTTCGTTCTGTTCTTCCATTGCGGCTTTTATCTGAATTACGAGCGCGTCCGTTTCTTCAAGCCGTCCTGAAACACTTGCAAAGGTTGAACTTGCTTCCCCGGAGGCTTTTCCGGCAGAGGTTATTTATTCTCTAATTCTTTACAGAACGCCTCAAACATATCATCAGACAAATCTTTTTCATTGATAAAAATGTATTTGCCATTCTTAAATTCAAAAACATGCAACCTGTCTTCCTTGAAATATTTTATGTAATCCTGAATTGGATATTTTACAATTTTTTCAAATGATTCTATTTCCACAAAGCCGTTTTCGGTTTTTATTTTGATGTTTGTTGGTTCAAGAAAATTATGATTATACTGTTTGCTGATTATTTTATAATTTCGTAAAACAGCCTTTTTATAGGAACGCACGTTTAGTTTATCTGCAAAAATTATATTCACACACGAAACAAAAACCATGATTACTGGAATAATCATACCAATTATGACTCGCGTACGAAATGCAAAAATAGAGAACGCTAAAAAGACAACAAGGAAAAAAATATACACAATTCTTCTTCTCCTGTCATTCTGTTTTGATATGTTGCTTAATTTTCGCATAATAACTGCTGAATCTATTGAATCTTGCAGAGTCAGTTTAAAATTTAATTCCATTGTTTTCTCCTTGCACCCATGTGATTACGTCCCTGCGCTCACGCCAGTTTTCATACTTATGGCTGAATTATGTCCAGATTTCCAAATCCAAAGATTATCTCATCTTGGTTTATGACGCAAGCGCAGTCAAATTTTGTTATGAGGAGGAATCGGATTTTGCCGTTATCGGTTTTCCATTCGGATTTTTTCTTCAACTGCTTTTTGAGTTGCTTGAACTCGGCTTTTGAAATTCCGACTTTGTAACAAACTGGAAGTTGCGTTACAGTAACGGGGATTCCGCCTGAATAGTCGTTTTTTATGGCTTCGATATTTTGGTCTTCAAGCGGGATTTCTGTTTCTTTTGTAAAGAGCCATTTTATAAAATCGATGTCGTCAGAGTCAGTTTTTGAGAGCGTTTTTTGTGAATAATATTTTTCGTAAAAATCAGAGTGTTCTTTAATCTGTTTTAGAAGGCGCAGTTCATTTAAAATATGGCAGCGGAAGAACTTTTTTGATTTTGATTCATACAGCCAAAAATCATTTTGAACCGAATATTTTCTGCCGTCATCCAAGTATTCGATTGTGTAAACGCCCTCGTCAATGCAGGCTTTTTCTGCTTTTCCGAGCGGGATTTCTTTTGCGGCCTTGATTTTTTTGTCGATTGATTTTAATGCATCCGCATATTCGGTGTTTATCGGGGCTGAAACATCATCTGGCTCTGGAATCCGAGTTTTGGCAATTTCCAAACAGGATTTTCCGTTTTCAAGTAAAATTACGACATTTGCCTTTGGTTCATCGTGGGCAAAAATGTTCTGTAAAAAAACAGCTGACAATGCAAAAATCATCGTAAAAATCAAAATAAGTTTTTTCATTTTTCAACACCTTCCACAAGATTGATTGAATCAAAATCCTTAAAATTCAAAGAAATCATATAGATAAAAGTCTTCGGAAGTTTTCATAATTTCTTTTTTGGATTCTTCACTGATATCTGCTATAAAACTGTCTTTTATTTTGTTCCAGCTGTCTTGATATTTGGCAGATTTACAAAACGACTCGAATGCTTTGAGTTTTTTTTCTTTATAATCTTGCAGGCTGTATTCGCCTTGATTTATTTTCTTTCCATCAGTGATTTTTATTAAAATGTATTTTTCATACTCGGACAAATAACCGCCATGAACATACGATACCATTTTTCCCTGGGGAACAATCAACATTCCTGAATAAGAATCGCATAAAACCGGTTTGTCGGTTTCAAACAGCTCTGAAAAAATTGAAATCGTTTTTGGTTTGAAGTTCTTGGTTTCATCCGGATTTTCAGCAATTTCTATTGTCGTATCAACGATATACAGTGAAGAATCGATGATTTTAAATTTGGCAACATATCCGCGCCAACATGCGGTGGAAACCATTAAAACATATTTTTTTCCGATGTCATCAAATTTTTGTTTGAGTTCCGGATTTTTGAAAAACAATGATTGCAACGGATTTGCGTACAATTTTTTTTCATCATCATTCAGGATTAAAATATCCGGCTTTTGTGCCGTGGCAAACAATCCTGTTTTTATTGAAGCCATAATAAGAATCAATACGAAAATTTTAAATTTTGCTTTCATTTTTTTCCTCCAAAATAATTGTCATATTGCAAATTTTTAGGTTAGTTTTTTATTTCGTGCTTGTCCACGGATTGTTTTTATATTCCCAGCCATCCGTAAGGTAACCTGCGAAACACCAGCCTTCAAGCCCTTTTTCCGTGCGGATTTTTAACCACGGCAATTCAACTGTCCCGTCAAATGAAACAAAATTGCCAATTTCAAGAACCTCTATTCCCTCTTCAGGAATTTTTATATAGCCAATCACTTCATAATCCAGTCCCTGCTCTGAATATATCATCAAATCGTCAGTAGCCCTATATTTGTGACCGACAAAACGCACTTCGTCCAAAACTTTCCAGCCGTCAATTATGACTTTATCGTAATCGGCGATTTTATAGCTGCCGGAATCCTCATCAAAATAGAACTGATAATGATAATAAAGCTCAATGGGAGTGAACGACGGCATATCAATTGGAAAATAATATTCCTGACTATCAAATGGACTCTCATCAATGCCTTCTATATCTTCCCCATCGCTGTAGAACCAGTAACTGTCATAGTTTTTTTCATCTGCGTGTGAAAAATGGCACTTGGTTTTAAAGAAAACTTCTGGTGGCTCTTGATTTTCAGAATAGATTGAGTCATCTTGAAGTTCTTCCATTATTTTTTTTGATTCGCCGAACGAAACTTCCTGGCAGTTTTCTTTATCCAGATTTTCGGAATATGCCTCCCGCATTTTTGTTACAACAAGAGGATTGTGCATATGCCAGATTTCTTTGTTTTCGTATTTTTCATAAATCAACACATCTTCAGCCGAAAAGCTGTCTTTCCAGTTTTTGCGGTACCATTTTTCGCTAGGTTCTGCGGGTATTATTCTCTTTTCTACCGTAAATCTTTTTGACTTTACATATTCATAAAATTTTTCTGGATAGCGGTATGTACAATTTTCCCTTTCATAAATGATTCGACCAGAGTCATCATAGTCATACCATTTTTTAAATCCGTTAGAATCTGTGTAAAATTTGCACTTTCCTTCTTCATCAAAATAAGTTGTTTCCTTAATGCCGTCTTTTGAAATTTTTATTTCTTTGCGCACATTGGCATTTTTATCACGCCACACTTCAATTCCGTCTGAGTCAGTGGAGCGAATCCAGTTTTCTTTTTTTATCTCTTGTTCCAATTGTTTTACATATTTTTCAGCCTCGTCAAAACTCATGGACTGATCAAAATCTTTGTAATTAATTGCTTTATCTTTGCAAGAACAAAACAATACGAAAGTCAAAATGCACAGAAGAAGTTTTTTCATTTTATTTTCCAGCAACCTTATTCTTATTCAAATATTTTAGCTTCTTTTATTTTTCCATTTGAATAATATTCGTAAACGGTTCTTCGTTCTCGTCCGTCACTGGACTTAAAGTAAATTTCATTGCCGTTTGAATCATATTCAAAAAAGAGTTCTGTTCCATCTGAGGATTTTGCATGAATACATTTTCCGTCGGCATTAAATTCCTGCCTGAGCCTGCCTTTTTTGTCGAAGGAGAGGACGCTGTATCTTCCCCAGCCGTCAACCGTAAGCGAAGAGCCGGTCATTCCACGGAATGATTTTCCAGAAAATGTCCGTGTCAAAAACTTTGTGCTGAATAGTGACGGCATCTTTCGGAAGCGAAATTTTCCTGATTTCGTCGGAAAATGCGGGAGAAGCTAGGGCATGGAGCGACAAAATAGCAAGTGCGATTCGTTTTTTCATTTGCTTCATTTTACCACGGATTTTGCTTTTTCAAGAATGTACGGCAGCACAATGAGCACGGCGAAAAACGCGAGAATGACCGCGAACGGCAGAAGCGGGCAGATTTTGGCTAGTCGGGTTTTCATTGTGTTTCCTCCTCTTCTCTGAGGAACCCGCGCATTATGTCGCCGATGTAGTTTTCCGCCTGCTCACGGTAAAAATAGTTCGTGAAGGTGTTTTCGAGCCTTATCAGTTCCGTCTTGATTTCGTACATGTCGTTGCACACGCCCATGTAGCCGTCCTCCGTGAACCAGTAGCCGCTGTCGCCCTCGTCGTAGTCGCGCCTCCATGTGCTTGCGACAGTCCAAAATGAGGATTCGAAATCTTCTTTGTCCTTGTCCGTCATGCTCAGAGTCTTTTTGAACGATTCGCGCATTTTTCTGTCGTTAAGATATCTGTAGATGTCGTACTCCGTGCGAGCGACAATCCGCGCGTACTCATGCCCGAAGTAAGTGCCGCCGCCGATGACAATGCCGAACATACGGTTTATGCCGCGGTAGATTTCGTTGAGACTCTCGCGGATTTCAGCGATTTCCGACTCCCGCCCGCAAGCCTTCCGCTCGTTCTCTTTTCCGAGCAAGAGCGCATAGAGCATAAAATACTCGTCCTGCCCAGCCTCGCCGCCGAACAATTCGAGGTGCGAGCGCGTTCCGTAGAGTTTTTCAGCGGGAAGCACCTTTTTGGAGAATTGCAGAAGTTCGCCCGCATACCGCTCGGCATATTCAATGGCGGATTTCTCCGTGCTTTCGCCTTCTTCGGCTGACTGCACGACCGCCTCGCTCGCGGGAATTTGTGCGATCTGCTCCGCCGTCCACCCTGTGCGCTGCGGCGCGTTCTTTTTCTCGCACGACGACAGCACGACCGCCGCCGCCAGAATCAGAAATATCTTTTTCATCTTCCTCCCTAATCCAGATACGCGCCGAAGACCCAGCCCGTTTGGGTGAAGTCGCCGCCGTCCACGAAACGCTCCCTGTTCACCGCGCGCACCTTGACCCAGGCGGAGGTGCAGCCGTCAATCGTGGCTTTTTTGCCCTCTTCAAGCGCCTCTAGTAGCGTGCCGCCCTCAATCGTGCCGATTACCTCGCCGCCCGTACCCGCGCTTGAGCGCAGTTTGAGGCGGCAAATCGGATTCCAGTAACTGCCTTTTGTGAAGCAGCCGAAGCGGCTTCTTCCTGTTGGCTCACCGCTTTCAAGGCTGTTGGATATACTGCGGAAGTCATAACGACTTCCGTATTGAACCCAGCGGTACACCTGATTTTCGGTAACAGTGCCCATCTCGTCCTTCTGATACTGATAGACATAAACGCCATCGTCATCAAAATAATGATACGCCAAGCCATCATAGCCCACATCCGCGCTCGTGTAGTCGTATTCGCAAATCTCGCGGAGATATGCCCTGCCGTCAGATTTGGCTTCAAGGGTGCTGAGTTTTGTCGAAAAATATCCGCCGCCCATTCCGCCTGAAAACGAATACGCCTGCAAAATCGGCACGGGCTTGTCCATATTGAGCGGATACAGGAGTTTGAGAACAGATGCCCTTGAACCAATGCTCAAACGGTATGTTTTTCCCTGCGGGTCGGTGTATTCGGCAAAGTTCATTTCCAAGCCGCCTCGAAGAAATTTGCCCTCATATGTCATTTCGTGGCTAAAATATTTTTCAAGCTGCTCACTCGTGGAAAGTTTTTCTTCCGACCATTTTTTATAAAAGTCGTTGACATCATCAAGCGAAAGATTTTCCAGAATCGGCTGATAGACGAGCGTGTGGAATCCGCCCTTTCCGTCGCTCGCCTGTGAAACGCGGTCGCTCCCCGTAACGTCGATTCCGCGGATATACTCGTAGTCGTCGGTCCAGTAAATCGGGAAGAGAGTGCCGTCCTCTATTCCCCAGCTCGAAACTCCTTTAACCTTGAGCTTTGTGCCAGCCTTCACAAAGCGAAGCCAGCCGTAAGCACACGCCGCAACAGGAGCAAAATACATAAAGCAATCGCGCACGGCAACGACTTCGCCCTTTGTTTGATACTCCCAATATTGGCAGACATAGTTCGGAAGCGAGCGCAAAAAAGAAGCGTTCGGCTTTTGCCATTCCGCGCCGTCAAGCTCAAAGTCTGCGTCGGGGTTTTTCATATAGTTTGTGGCGTTTTTTTTTGGAAAATAGTTGCTGTTCAAAAAATCCTTGTCCTCCGCGCTGAGCTTTTTGAGATAGGCGATTATCTCTTTTTCGCTCATCGGGCATTCTTTCTGCAAATAGCCGCCGAAAACCCAGCCGTAATTGTTATAATCCTCAGCTGCATCGTTTCCGTCGTGGTCTATGATGATTTTCGCCCATCTTGCTTTTATTCCGTCGATTGTTACGATTTCGCCTTCTTCCACCACGCCGATGTATTCGCCGTATTTTAGCGCACCGATTTTTTCTGCGCTCATGCTCGGCGATTTTCTGACGTTCAGCCCCTCACGCGAATTGACGTACATTCCGCGATATTCTTTTGCAAACGCACAGAGCGCGCAAAACAAAGCAAGCAATATAAAAATAATCTTTTTCATTTTATCTCAACCTCCCAGGTTAAAATCACTAAAGCACCACCACAAAAGAAGCTGGGGTGGGGAAGTAATGATATCCAAAATAATTGGTCCAGGATATCCTAAAGGTGTAAAAATATAAGTCGGGAAGGAGCGGTGTTTTCCGTAAAACCGCATAACGGGTTTTTGAGGGACAAAAAATCCGAATTCATATTTGGTGTGCTTCGAATAAAAGTCACAGTCCAAAAAAAGGAGTTTTGTACTCATGTAAACGACCTTTATATCTGCGGTAGCAATCCTTTTTTCTTCAGAAAAATCCTCCGCTGTTCCTTCGCTAATTACGATTCCCTCCGCGGGAACCCGTTCGGATTTGCCATACTGAAATTCACTAGCTCCCTTGTTAGCGGCATAACGCCAGGGAGTATCGTCTTTTCGGCTAGGAATCCGAACCGTAAATGAATTGTGACTGTCCTCGTTCCAGTCGGCATCATTATGCGGAAGAGCGATTTTTATGTATTTGTCGCTGTCCGTTTTTATAAGATTCTTGAACACAAAAACATCATAAGCTTTGCCTTCCAAATCCTGAGTTCCAATGTAGTGTCCGCGTTCGTTATCTCCGTCAAATGGCTTTTCACAATAATTGTACCTTCCCATTTCAACGACCTCGTCATGGTACATCATCGTAAAACAGCCAGAAAACAAAAATACTAAAAGCATACAAAATGTTCCAAATGCAATTTTTAAGGGCAAATGGCTTTTACCAACGATATTTGCATTTTTCATTGCGTTTTCTCCTCAATTTTGTTGATTCCCATTCATAACTTATTTTCAGCAAGCAAAATTCAACCAAGTTTAAATATAGCATGTATTTAATTCGATATGCTATAATCGGGCTATTCTATGCACGATTATTGAGAAACTGCTTCTTGTGCTTTGCCATTCCGAACTCGTTTCGGAATCTCAGGGGCTATATTGCAAATACTGAAAACAAGTTCAGTATGACGCATGATAAAATCTTATTTTTTTGGGGAGATTTTTGAAATATGAATCAACTTACACCCGCTGCAATTGCGATAATTGGCGGAGCGGACGGACCAACTAGTATTTATGTGGAAAAAGGTGCGATTTTTCAACTTCTTCTGCCATGTTTCTTGCTTTTTGCCCTCGCGGTTTTCTTTCTTGCGCGTAGCATTTTGAAAAAACGAAAGCTCGGAATAATTCTTTCCTCTGTTTTTTGCGTGATTTTTCTTTTTCCGCCCGCGGCATTTTTTCTTGGCAATTTTATGATAAACCGCCAGAGTGAAAAATGGAGCGAATTAAAAAGTGCCACTCTTCCGTGGAACGAAAACGAAATTGCAAATCATTTTTTTGAATTAGATGATTCTGAAACTGTTGAGACTTTTTATTTTAAAAGCGACTCTTCGGAAAATCGAACCGTAACATGCACATTCGGCAAAAAAGGAAAAATGCGTACGCCTCCAATAAAATCCTGGCAAATCGACGAAAACGGAATTCTATGCATTTATGATGATTCACCAGAAGAGCGAGAATGCATAAAAATCGAAAAAATCTGGCTTTCAGAAGACGTTTTGTACGCGGTGCGAAATCAACAAGTTGAAAAGTACAAGTATTATAAAAGTGATGTCTTAGAGGCAAAATGATGTTGCTTTGTCTTTTTTTCGCGGTATTTGCGATTTTTCTTCCATATTTTTTGCTGAAAGGCAGGGCGGAGCGGCTGTATTTCAAAATCGTGCTGTTTGGCACAAACGCGGTTTTGCTTGGCTTAACGCTATTTTCCTTTCAGATTTCGCGGGAAAGCGTTTATCTTTTATTGCTGTATTATTTGCTTTCGGCACTCATCATTTTTGTCAATTTCTGGCTTGTCGTTTTTGATTGCATAAAACGCAAGACGCTAAAAGGAATCCGCTTTTTGCTTCCGATTGCGCTTTCCGCGCTGCTTTCGTTCGGTATGCTGAAAATCGATTTATCCGAGCGGATTTCGCTTCTGTTTGAGTTTGGCGCGTACAAAACAGAACTCGACGACTATGTTTTCAACGGCAAAAAGTCTGAGAAAATCAGTAAGTTTGGGAAATATTCGGGGATTGTCTGGACTTCTGCGGGCTATTACAGCGTAATCGTCTACGACAAAAACAACAATCTGGATTTACTTTTCAAACAATCGCGCTCTCAATCACAATCAACAGGGCGCAACGAGGATTTTGAGCACTCTTTCATCAATTCATTGGACGGCGTTCTCAAAATCCAAGACAATTATTTTAGATGCAAATTTCATACGGAGGATTTATTCAAATGATTTTTTTTAGAAAACCTGTGTTTCTTTTTCTTGCGCTTTTCTCGCTCGCGGGCGTCTTTGCTGACGAGCTAAAGCAGCAAAAAAAGATTGTCCCGCCGATTTTTGAGCACGATGATTTTATACAGTTGGATTTTTTGACGAGCGACAACAAGGATTTGGTGACTGACAGCGAGACTGCAATTCAAATCGCCGTTGCAATTTTGTCTGGTGTTTACGGCAAGGACAAAATCGAGAAACAAAAGCCGTTCACTGCAATCGAACACGAAGGCTTTTGGTATGTTAACGGCAGTTTGCCCGGCAAAAAAGGCGGCGTGGCTCACATCAAAATCCGCAAAAAAGACGGCGCGGTCATGGGCTACATTCACACAAAATAGATTTTTGAAACGAAGGAGCGCCAGTCAAAACCGTGAAATGCACGGATGGTGAAAATGCAATATCCTAGAATTGTCGGGGCTGTCCAATAAGTTCATAACACAGTGTCATTCCGAACTCGTTTCGGAATCTCTACCCTATATGTAGCGTAGATGCTGAAATAAATTCAGCATGACAATACTTTTAGGACATCCCCCTATGCTTCGACTTCGCTCAGCAACCGCAGATGCTGAATCAAGATGCCATGATATGAAAGTCTGGGAAAAGGTGGTACTCTGATTTGACGGAATCAGAGAGTCGGCGGAAGGTTCTGCCGAACTGTGAAAAAGGCACTGCAAAAACAGCCCCTTACTTCGAAAACAAGATTAACCAAAACCGACCGCCGTAAGACATAATGCGGAACGGGGACATTTCCCCGTTACCGCGGATAGGAGTACGGTGTTCCACCACCAGACCTTCACTCCTGATTCCATTTTACTGAACGGAGGCATAACATGAAAGACTGCGAAGGAAGAAATGTGGGAATCGACCTGGGCAAAAGAACTCATGAGACTAAA
>NZ_JPUF01000012.1 GCF_014737315.1 Treponema zioleckii
AAAAATTTTAATTAATTCAAAATTAAAAAAACAATAAAAAAAAGTTGCAAAAAGCCTGTTACAAGAGAAATGAACTTCGCTTGTGATAGGCTTTTTTTTACGCGGAACCTTATTCTCCGCGGAAAATCTCCAAAATCACTTTTAAAATTTAAAAGAAACTTAAATCATTAATATCTTTAGTTTTTCAGAAAGAATTTTATTTTTTTAAAACGAAATGTCAGTATAATTCAATTTTATCTTGATTTATGACTTTATCGCTTTTTAATAGGGGTGATTGAAATGGCAGCCTTAAAGGGGATTTTTTGTTGGTTTGCTTTCTTGTTTTTGGGGGTGGGCTTTTTTTCTTGCGGAGTTTTTTCTAAATCTTCGGAGGCAAGGTCTGGTGACGGAAAAATTTCGTTCATGCTGGTTGATACGAGCGGAACGCCGTTGGCTGGTGCCGGGGCCGGAAATGTTCTTGCCGCAATGAAAAAGTGGACTGGCGTGGAAGTTGATTTTAAATACATTCCTACGGACGAGTACGATGCCAAAATTAAAGAAGTTTTTGAGCATCCGGATTCTGCGCCAATGATAATGCACGTGAGCAAGATGAATCAGGAAGTCGTTAGTGCTGCCAACAAGGGATTGTTCTGGGATTTGAACGAATTTATCTGGGACAAAGCTAAATACCCGAACCTTTCGCAGGCGAACAAAAATGTTTGCAAGAGCCTTGAAGTGAACGGCAAGTTGATTGGAGTGTACAAAGCCCGCGATATTGGGCGTAACGGTCTTTCTTACCGGGCGGATTGGGCTGAAAAATTGGGGCTTGGAGAGCCTAAAACACCCGAAGATGTTTACAATATGATGTACGCGTTTACGTATGGCGACCCGGACGGAAACGGGGTTGACGACACTTGGGGCTTGGCGATGTGCAATTACACGGGGCCTTTTGACGTGATTCAGACTTGGTTTGGCTGCGGGAATGGCTGGGCTGAGGAGAACGGAAAAATCGTTCCGATTCATCAGACTGCGGCGTACAAAGACGCTCTGGATTGGATGCGTGTTCTTTACGAGGAAAAGTTGATGCCCTCTGATTGGCAGGTGCGCGAATCAAAAACCTGGCAGGCTCAGATTACCGACGGGCACGCGGGCGTTTTTATTGATGTTATGGACGGCGGCAGGCGAATTTGGGACAACTTGGTTTCGCATAACGTTCCGTCGGTGGTTGATTCTTCAAAATCTGCGGGAATGCGTCTTACGGGAACTATAAACAATGCGACTCTTGCAACGACGGGCTACAACGGATTCCTTGCGATTACAAAATCGGCTTCCAGGGAGCAAGTTGAATCTTGCCTTCATTATCTGGACAAAATGTGCGACGACGAGATGATAATTCTTGCGGCATACGGTCTTGAGGGCGTTCATTACAAGATGAATGACGGAAATATCGTGCCTTTTGCCGACAAAGTTGCTTCCAGCGATTACAGCGCGCTGAATCAGACACAGTGTTTTATTCCTCACGTTTTGAATAACGCAAAGCCGAATATCGTGCAGAATGAGCGCAAGCAAAAAGAAATCCAAGTGATAAAAGAGAATGAAAAGCACGCAGTTTTTAATCCTGCAGTGTCATACCTTGCAAATTCTGCAACCTATGCCAAAGAAGGCGGAAATCTTGACAAAATCATTTCGGAAGCTAGAACAAAGTACATTTGCGGAGAGATAAACGAAGCTGGCTTGCAGGATGCCTTTGACCAATGGAACAAAAGTGGCGGAACACAGGTTCTTGCGGAAGTGAACGAACTGTATCGTGCTGAAAAAGAGAGTGAGTAAGGGGTGAATTATGAAGGTTAGGAGTTTAAGAGTAAAATTACTTGTAGTCCTGTTGGGAATCGTAATTCTTTCGAATGTCGTAATCGGTTTTGCCTCGCAATATATTTCTCGCCGGGTCGTTTCAAAAACTGTGTACGAAAATCTTTCGAATGTGGCGGCAAAAACTGCATCTGAGATTTATGCCGTGAATGACAATAACTTTAACATGCTCACTTCGCTTGCGACGCAGCCTTTTATACGGGATTCTTCTGTTAGTTTTTACGAGAAGAATGAGGCCGTAATGTCGATTGCAAAGCGGAATCTTACAAAATTCAAGAATGTGAATTATTACGATGCTAACGGAAACACTGTGACTCTCGACGGCAAGAAAAATAATTTTGCGAATGAAGAGTTTTTCAAGGAGGCGATGGCAGGGCATCAGGTTGTTTCTGACCCGGTTTATGATTCTTCTGCCGGGGAGATGCTCATGTATTACGCGGTTCCTGTGTTCAACAGGCATCACGTTCCCCAGGGCGTTATTGCGGCGATTGTTTTTGGAGACAGGCTTTCTCAAATTGTGTCGGTAATGCAGGTGGGAAAAAATTCACATCCTGTCGTGCTGAATATGAAAACTGGAACGATTATAGGACAGTTTGCAGGCGAAAAAGAAAGCTTTGATTTAAGTAGCAGTTCTGAAAGCGGAGAGCTGGCAGAAATCATCGGCAATGTTCGTTCGGGAAAGCGCGGCAGGCACTTGTATGCGGATCCTAAAAGTGGAAGGCGAATGACGTGCGCTTTTCAGCCTGTTGGAGAGAATTGTGATTGGGCTGTTTTTTGCTCGGCTCCTTACGGAGATTATTTTGGCGGTCTTACGACGCTTTCGCTCGTAATAATCGTGACTTTGGTTGTGAGTATTGCGATTGCGGTTGTTGTGTGCGTGTTTATGCTTTCTGTGAGTTTGAAGCCGCTCAAAAAGGTTGACAATTCGATTCACGAGATTGCGACTGGAAACGCCGACCTTACCCGTCGAATTTCTGTTTACACGCGGGACGAAATTGGCTCGGTCGTTGAAGGGTTCAATATGTTCGCGGAAAAACTTCAGACAATCATTGCAAGAATAAAAGACTCGAATGTGGTTTTGGGAAGTGCGGGGCGTGATTTGGACGACAGCACTCAGGACACGGCGAGTGCGATTACACAAATCATTGCGAACATCCAGAGTATGCACAAGCAGATTTCGGCTCAAAGCCAAAGCGTAAGTCAGACTGCCGGGGCTGTGAACGAGATTGCTTCGAATATTTCTTCCCTCGAAAATATGATTCAGAGTCAGGCTTCGGGAGTTACGCAGGCTTCGGCGGCTGTTGAGGAAATGATTGGGAATATTTCTTCCGTGAGTCAGTCCATGGACAAGATGGCGGACTCTTTTACGACTTTGCACGAGAATGCCCAGAACGGATTTGAAAAGCAGAATCGCGTGAACGAGAAAATTCAGAAAATCGAGGCGCAGTCGCAGATGCTTGAGGATGCGAACAAGACTATTGCCGCGATTGCGAGCCAGACGAATATGCTTGCCATGAATGCGGCGATTGAAGCGGCTCATGCCGGGGCGGCTGGCCGTGGATTCAGCGTGGTTGCGGACGAAATCCGAAAACTTTCCGAAACGTCTTCTTTGCAGTCAAAGACGATTAACAATCAGCTCAAAGAGATTCGCGCGTCAATCGATGATGTTGTAAATGCTTCTACGGAATCAAGTTACATTCTTGGTTCGGTTTCTTCGCAGATTGAGGACACGAACCAGCTTGTTCATCAAATAAAGTCCGCAATGGAAGAGCAAAACGAAGGTTCTAAGCAGATTACAGACGCGCTCCATGCGATGAACGACAGCACTGCAGAAGTTCGGAACGCTTCTCAGGAGATGGCTTCGGGCAACAAGATGATTTTGCTTGAGGTAAAAAATTTGCAGGATTCTACGCAGATAATGCTCGGAAGCATGGATGAAATGGCTGTTGGCGCAGAAAAAATCAACGAGACTGGTTCATATTTAAAGTCGATTTCTGGGAACTTAAAAAACACAATCGTAGAAATCGGTGAGCAGATAAATCAGTTTGAGGTGTAATACCCCCGTTCGGAAATCTATAATGGGAACTTCGAAAAAGCGATGTTTTAAGTCGTGCTTCGAACTTGTTTTGGAATCTTTGTAAAATGGTGGTTTCGACAGGCTCAACCACCATTTTAATGACTTGTTTTAGTTGCTCTTGGAAATTCCGCAGACTCCATCAGTGCAAGAAGATTTTTTTGTGGGGTCGGACGTGAATTTTTGCCATTCAAAAGTCCACGAACCGTCCGGGGCCTGAACAACAGGAATTCCAATCATTCCGTTTTTGCGAGCTTCTTCAAAAATCGGGGTAGAATCTCGAAGGCGCAAAAAAGCTTTTAAATCCTGCAAATTTGCTGTTATGTCGTGATATTCGTAAGCTATTTTTTCTTCGTCAAAGGCCTTTTGCATCTCAATGCAATCTGGGCACATTTTTGAACCAAAAACTTTAAGCATAATTACCTCCGCCTACAATATACAGATATTTGCAGGTTGTGCAAACTGAGCCGAGCGAGGTTAGTCAATAAAGTGAAGTCCCGCACCGTCAAATGTTGCTTTTATAAAACCGTCAACTTCAACTTTGCGGAAATTACCTGCTCCTGTGTTGAATTCAAGAGCGTCTTCTTCCCCTTCTCGCCTGACAGTTATTTTTACCGAATAGCTGCCTTCTGGAAGTTCGTGCCAGTAATATCGTGAGGGGTAATCTTTTGTATCAATGTCGTCGCCTTTCCTCAAAATCTTGTAATCGCTGTCTTCGCCTTTTTGCCAAATGTAGACATCTTCAATAATGTCGCTTGCTATTGAAGACTCATTGCGGAGAATTAGCGTTCCTGTCTCTTCTTCCCAAAGAAAGCAAGATGAAAGATTTGTAGCCAAAATCAAAATGAGAATAAAAATAAATGAGAGTTTCTTCATGCGAACCTTCTTGTATTTCAATTTATTTTTAAGAAATTTACTTTTGAAAGTGATTTTTTGCAACAAAAAATTCTCGTGCTGAATTTATTTTTCTATCTGTGGTAGAATGCTCGCATGGACGTTTTGATTCTTCAGCCGCCGATTGTTCAATTGAATACGGCTTATCCGAGCGGGGCTTATCTTTCCGCATTTTTTAAGCAGACGGAATTTTCTGATGTTGTTGAGAGCGTAAAATGGCTGGATTTGAGCATTGAGCTTTTTTATGAGATTTTTAGCCCAAGCGGGCTTTTGCGCCTTTTTGACCTTTGCGAAAAAAAAGCTCTAAAAATGGCTGACGAGGCTCAAAAGCGGGGCGATGAGGCGACCGCATTCAATCTTCGGCGCTATGTTGGCGAAAAGAAAAACTGGATTTCGTGGATAGAAACAATCACTTCGATTTTGCGGGGCGACAAAAGCGGTTTTGAGAACGCTCACCGGTTCGTGTTTGGGGCGCACGTTCCGCGCGGCAGCCGAATGGAAAACTTTTTAGAGAGTCTTGACCACGATTTGACCACAGACGATGCCCGCGCCCTTGCAAGTTTTGCCCTTGCGGATTTGGCGGATTTTATTACCGCGGTTTTTGACAAGAATTTTTCGCTCGTTCGATATGCCGAGGCACTTACCGTGAGCGAATCAACTTTTGAGCAAGTGGAAAAGGGTGCTGATTCTCCGATTTTGGAAGAATTTTTTGATTCGGTTTTAAAACGCGCCTTAAAAAATTATCTTTCAAAAAAAGACGAGGGCCAAAAATCAAAAACGCTCGTGCTGATTTCGGTTCCGTTTGCGGGAACTTTTGCGGCGGCACTTTATGCGGGCCGGTTTATAAAAAACAATTTTTTTGGCGACGCGTATGTTTGTTTTGGCGGCGGGTTTATAAACACGGAACTTCGTGAAACAAAAGAAAAAAATCTTTCGAAATATTGTGACGCTTTGTGTTATGACCGCGGCTACGCGAGTTACAAAAATCTTTTGAATCAATTCAAGGCTTCCGGTGATTTTGATGTTCGGGAGCCTGTTTACAAACTTAGAAAATTTTCTTCGCTCGGAACGGTTGAGCCTTGCGAAGCGGAGTCGGAAGTGCTTCTCTACGAAAAAAAACAGACCGCTTCAATCATTCCGGATTTTTCTGACATTGATTTTGGTCGCTATCCACGGCTCATCGACGACAAAAATCCGATGCACCGGCTTTGGTCTGATGGCAGCTGGATAAAAATCTACATGGCTCACGGTTGCTATTGGCACAAATGCTCGTTTTGCGACGTAACGCTGGATTATGTTTGCGGTTATTGTCCGACTAACGTAAAACGGCTTTATGATGAGATTCTCAGGCAGTGTGAAGAAAAAAATGTCTACGGAATCCACTTTGTGGACGAGGCTATGCCACCGGCTTTGATGATTGACTTTGCACGCGAGAATATTGCCCACGGCTCTCCGCTGACTTGGTGGGGAAACGTGCGGTTCGAAAAAGTTTTTACCCGCGACGTTGCGGATTTTCTTGCGGCGGGCGGGCTAATCGGCGTTTCTGCAGGGCTTGAGTCTGCAACGGGGAACGGGCTTAGCGCGATTCACAAGGGCACGGATTTGGAGTCGATTGTGGGCGCGTGCTGTGCGTTCAAGGAGGCTGGAATCCTTGTGCACGCGTACATGATTTATGGCTATTGGTGGGAAACTCCGCAGGATTTAATCAACTCGATGGAAACTTTGCGCCAGTTCTACGCGAACGGGCTTTTGGATTCGTCGTTCTGGCATAAATTCGTGCTCACGCGGCATTCGAGAGTTTACAAAGATTGGCAGGAAGGGCTTGTGAGCGATTTAAAACCGCTTGCCGAAAAAAATATCCCGCTTTTTGCGAAGAACGGGCTTCATTTTGAGGGTGAGAAAAAATCCGAGAAGTACGGAAGATTCCTCGATTATTCGCTGAATCAATGGATGCACGGTGAGGATTTGGAAAAGCCTGCTCAAAAATGGTTCGATTTTCCAGTTCCAAAGCCGAATGTTGGGCATGATTTTATTGCGAAACTCATTGCGAAATATGAATCAAAACGCGATTCTGAATTCAAGAAGCCTTTTTCGCCGGAGAAAAAAATTTGGCTTGGCGGTGAGAAATTTTTATTGAACGGCGGAAAGAAAATTGGCTGGTTCTACATGGGCGAGTATTTTGAATTGCCTGCAAATGCGCCGGAGTCGGCTTTTAGGGGAAAAGGTCTCTGCGTTATCTAAGATTGATTCTCGCGGCAAAACCATATTCCGTTGTGTTAAAGGAATATTTTGTCGCGTCAAAGATTTCGAAAATCTCGCTTTGCTTTATTGCTTTTCGGTAAGTGATAAAAAGCATTATTCCAATCGGGTGAGTGTTTACTTCCACTTGTGCACCGTAATTAAAATAGTGAATCGCATTTTCAATAGTAAGTCCTTGCATTAAGAGCATTGGCGAGTACGAAAAATAATAAGTGTGCGTAAAAATTCGGTTCACACGCCTAAAATACTGAATTCCTGCCGAGAGACTGTAGTACGAAAAGTTATCGACGTAGGTTTCAAGGTAGCTCGGATTGTATGAGTAATTTACGAAGGAATAGCCGAGAAACGGAAAAATCGAGATGGAATAAGTGCTGACAATCGGAAGATAAAATTGGGCATCGAATTCAACGCATTTTAGACTTTCATTCAGAAGCGAGTCGTGCTCAAAATCGGGGTTGTCAGTCCATAAAAATCTTGGCATTTTGACGAATCCAAGGTTAAGATTCGCTTTGCTCATGAGTTTTTTCTTAAAAAATGATTGGAACATAAGTCCGGTGAACGTTAGGGCTTGGTTGCTCTGCGTGTTTGAGCCGGATTCGTGTGCGATGAGCATTTGCGAGATATTCTGGAATCCCAGCGTGCTTTCAAATACCCAGTCTATATCGTCAACTGGTGATATAGACTGAATATGAATTGCATGAACTTCAAGAGAAATAAAAATCAAAATGATTAGAGCTAAATTTCTCTTGAACACGATTAGTACAGTTTTTCTCCAAGAAGTCTTGCTGCCAAATCAACTGCCAACGCTGCTGTTTGGTTTCGAACGTCCAGGACTGGGTTTACTTCTACGATTTCTGCTGAGCGAACCATGCCGAGGTCGCACATTTCTTCCATGAGAAGTAGTGCTTCGCGGTTCGTCATTCCGGCCGGGAGCTGATATCCGGTTCCTGGCGCGTACATTGGGTCAAGGCAGTCCATGTCAAAGCTGATGTGAACTACGTCCACGTTTCGCTTGAAGAATCCGAGTACGTGCCGAACGACTTCGTTGAATCCGAGACGGTCAATGTCAGTCATCGTGTATGCGGTAACGCCGGCTTCTTTCATCAATTTGCGTTCACCTGCGTCAACATCGCGGAGTCCAACGTAGCAAACGTTTTTTGGGTCAACTTTGCGGCCTTCAAAATAAAGATTCGTCAAATCTGGAATTCCGTAGCCACAGCTTGCCGACATACATTCACCGTGAATGTTTCCGCTTGGGGTTGTTTCTGTTGTATTAAAGTCTCCGTGAGCGTCAACGTAAAGAACTCCGAGTTTTAATCCCTTTTTTCGGTAAGCGGCAGCGAGTCCTGCAAGCGTTCCGAGGGCGATTGAGTGGTCGCCTCCGATTACGAGCGGAAAGTCTCCGCAAGAGGCTGCGCGTTCAACTTCTTCGGCGAGCTGTGTATTTGCCTTTACGATTGGAGCCAAATATTTTGCCTTGGGATTTCCCATTGCCTCGTATTCCTGAGGATTAATCTGGATTGGCGAAAAATAGCGGACAGTTTCGTGTCCAAGACTTTCTAGTCTGTCTTTAATTCCCGCAAGGCGGATTGCAGAAGGTCCCATGTCAGAACCGTGTCTGCTTGCTCCAAAATCAAGTGGCATTTCCAAAATGTGAATTTTCATTTCGTCCCCTTTAAAAGCCAAGCTCTTTTAAGGCTGCTTCGGCTTCTTTTATTTCGTCATAAGGTTTTACAAAATCCTTATAAATGATGCTGTTCTCGTGCGATTTTCCGAGCAAAAGAACAATGTCATCTTTTTTTGCCATTTTAAGTGCCTGTCTGATTGCAGTTGGTCTGTCGTGGGTTATGAAGAGATTTTCGTTCATCTTCATTCCTTCTTTTTCTGCTCCAACGGCAATTTGCTTTAAAAGCTCAACAGGGTCTTCGCCGCGCGGGTCTTCGTCTGCAAGAATAACCACGTCGCAGAATTTTGCGGCAACTTCGCCCTGAAGCGGTCGCTTTTCGGTGTCGCGCTCTCCTCCTGAGCCAAAAAGTGCAATCATTTTGCCTGTGCATCGTCGGCGGATTGGCGGGAATATCGTCTCAAAACTTGAAGGCGTGTGCGCATAGTCAACGATGAGCTCGAAAGGCTGGCCTTTGTCGATTACTGTCATGCGGCCTTTTACAGGGGTGAGTTTTGAGGCAAGTTCTGCAACTTTTTCAAGTTCCGTGCCCGTAAGTCGAGAAACTGCCGCGATTGCAGCCATTAGGTTGTACGTGTTGAATGCGCCAGGAAGGCTTGAATGCACGTGGAATACTTTTCTCGGAAGCGGTTTTGCGTGCTCGTCGATTACGTTAGGCTCGCTCATGTCAAAAGTAAGTCCGAACCGTGCGCTGGCAATGTTTCTGCCCAAAAGAACCGGAATTGAGTCTGGAATCGGTGGGAGCGGTTTTGCGCTTGCGCCTTCGGCAGCCGACTTGCCAGCTTTTCCTTCAGTTGTAAAGCCGATTACAGGCTGTTTTGTTGCTTTTATGAAGTAAGTTGCACTTGGGTCTTCAAGGTTTACGATTCCGAATGACGGAATTTTTACGTTCTTTCCGAGAATGACTTTCTGGTGGTCACATTCGTCGAGTTTTCTAAAAAGATTCGCCTTGTCGTCGCGGTACTGCTCGAAAGTCTTGTGGAATTCAAGATGCTCCAGAGTTACGTTCATAAAAATTCCGCAGTCGTAGTCTATGCAGCCCGTGCGGTTGAGTTTTTTTGAGAGTCCGTGGCTCGAAGACTCGATAACGGCGTACTCACAGCCGTTCTGAACCATTTCGTAAAGATATTTTTGGATTATCGGTGCTTCCGGGGTTGTGGTGTGCTGAGGATTTGCCAAGGCTTCGTCGCCGAGGGAATATTGCACAGTCGAGATGAATCCTGCTTTGTGTCCCGTGAGCCGCAAAAGTTGCCAAGCAAAACTTACGGTGGAAGATTTTCCTTCCGTGCCGGTTACGCCGATTATTCCGAGTTTTTTTGAAGGATTGTCGTAGAATTCGGCAGAAACTGGTGCCATTGCGAATCGGGAACTTTCAACCTTTATGAATACGGTTTTTGTGTCCGAAGGAATTTTTTTTGCGGTTTCTTCTGGAATTTCGTCCTGAAAAATTATTGCCGCAGCTCCGCTTTTTATTGCGTCTGGAATAAAAATATTTCCTGTAGTGTGCGTGCCTGGAAGTGCAAAGAAAAGTGTTCCGTTTTGCACGTCACGAGAATCGAATGCCAAAGAAGTGATTTCTGTTTCGTTTGTAGATGATGCTTCTGTTTTGCCGTCCGCAAGCACGATTTTGTGTTCTATGCTTTTGAGAATGTCTTTTAACAACTTATTCATGGTAAAGTTGATTTTATCGTTATTGACTTTTGACTTCAACAGAAAGGGAAACGCTGCAAGTATTTTTTTTAGAAAAAGTTTGTTTTGTGCATTTACGGAAACGCTACAAGATTGTTTTTTGTAATTTTGAATTTTACTTGTGCGTTTACGGAAACGCTACAAGATTGATTTTGTGATTTTGAATTTTACTTGTGCGTTTGGGAAACGCTAAAATATTGGTTTTATAATTTTGAATTTTATTTGTGCGTTTCCCACCAGTTTTTCTGGCGAAAAACTGGTGCTTTGGTGGATTGGCTTACAGGTGTTCACGAAACGCGGCGGCAAGGAGTGCCGCGTTTCGTGAGTGCAGATTTGTCGCTCACGCAGCGTGAGCGACTTCGGGAACGCCGGTTTAGAGTTCGTGCCCGTTTGCACTTATTTTGTTGTGAGTTTTCCGTTTTCAAAAATCATGTTTGCTTTTGAAAGATATTCTTCTGGAATTGTGATTCCGCAATTCTTTGCTGAGTCCAAATCAAACAACAAATCGCTGTCACTTGGCTCGGTCATAAATCTTACAGGAATATCGCTTGGTTTTTCGCCGTTCAAAATTCTATAAACAATCTCGCCTGTGGCTCGTCCGGCTTTGTAGTAGTTGAATCCGCTTGCAATCACGCAGCCACCGTCCTGTGCGCCTGTAACGTCGCCAGAAAAAATCGGTTTTTTAGCTTCGCCAAAAACTTGTTTTACAGAAGAAAGCGCGCTAAAAACTGTGTTGTCGGTTGTGAGATAAAGTCCGTCAACGCGCGAGACAATTGCGTCACAAGCCTGCTTTACTTCGCTTGAATTGGTGATTGCCTGTGTTACAAGTTCAAGACCGGCTTCCTGGCAGCCTTTTTTTACGAGTTCGAGAGAAGAAACAGAATTCGCTTCGCCTGTGGTATAAATGTAGCCCAAAGTTTTGATTCCCGCGATTTCCTTAAAAAGCGCAATGTGCTGTTCCGTTGGAATTGCGTCGCTCATTCCGGTTACGTTCTTTTCGCCGTGTTCGAGCGTGCTTACAAGACCTGCTCCGAGCGGGTCGGTTATCGTGCCGAATACGACCGGAATTTCGTCCAAGGTGTTTGCGAGGGCGATTGCGACTGGAGTTGCGATTCCTACTGCAACGTCAACGTTCTCGTCGCGGTATTTGATTGCGATTTGTGCGGCGGTGTTTGGATCCCCGTTCGCGTTCTGAAGGTCAAAAGTGGCTTTTATGCCTTTCTCGTTGAGTTCGTCCATAACTCCTTTTTCAACAGAATCCAGAGCGACGTGCTGCACGATTTTTGCGATTCCGATTTTGTAAGTTTTTTCGGCAGTCGTTTTTTCAGTTGTTTCTGCTGTAACTTCGGCAGTTTTTTCTGCGGGTTTTTTAGTGCAGCCTGCGAATGCGAGTGCCGTAAGCGTTGCGGCAGCAATTATTGTTGATTTTGTAAATTTCATTTGTATACCTCTGATTAAAAGTGTTTCTTTTCATAGATACGTTACTATAAATAGAAACATTGTGTCAAGAATCCTTTTGAATTACCAGAGACTTTTCTGTATAATAACTGAATGATTCAAGGAATTTTAATAGAAGGTTTGATTTTTGGAATTATGGTTTTGGGCGTGTTTATGACTTTTCGCGTCCTGAACTTTTGCGATATGACTGTTGACGGTTCGTTCCCGATGGGTGCGTGCGTTCTGGCGGCCTGCCTTACGCATGGTCTTTCGCCTTCGGTGGCTCTTGTGCTCGCTTTTGCGGCTGGAATTCTTGCGGGGCTGTTTACCACTGTAATCTACACGAAGCTTCGCATTCCTGATTTGCTCGCCGGCATTTTGATGATGACCATGCTTTATTCCGTAAATTTGCGCATAATGTCCAATCAAGCGAATAGTTCGCTTTATAAGGTTCATACGATTTTTTCGGGTGTCAAGGATTTTATGAAGGTGAATTTTCCGCAGGTTTCTGCGGACTGGGGAATCGTCGCTTTTCTGGTGATTTTCGTTGTGTTTTTGCTCGTGATTCTCAATTTGTTTTTTTCCACGGATTTTGGTCTTACGATGGGCGCTCTGGGAAGCAACGTTCAGATGGTCATTTCTCAGGGCGTTGACCCTAGAATTGTGCGTGGCGTGGGAATCTGCTTTGGCGACGGGCTTGCAGCCTTGAGCGGCGCGCTTTTTGCAATGTATTCAGGATTTTCCGACGTTGGCAGCGGAAGTGGCGTGGTTGTTTCGGGGCTTGCTTCTCTCATGCTCGGAGAATTCGTGATTCATTCGAACAAAATCGGCTGGCAAACCTTCCGCGTAATTTTAGGCTCAATAATTTACCGTGCGCTTATGTTCATTGCCCGTCGTTACGGTTACAACATTGGCATGAACGCCAATGACTTAAAACTCGTTACCGGTTTGATGATAATTGTGTGCCTTGTCGTGAGCAAGGTTGACGTTGTGGGCTACTTCAAAGCACATTTGAGGCGTGCTGAATAATTAGCTGTCATTCCGAAATCGACCGCTTACGTTGTCGATTTCGCTCAGCAAACTATATGCTGAAACGACTTCAGCATGACAATTATTTTGTAATGGGCACTTCTAAAAAAATCAGTTTTTAGAGATGCCCTAATTATCAAGTAGAATTAAACAGGAATCACAATCATGCTTAAATTAGAAAATATATCGATTACATTCAACGCGAACACTCCGGATGAGAACAAGGCTTTAAGGAATATAAATCTCAGTATTAAAAAAGGTGATTTTATAACCGTGATTGGTTCGAACGGTGCCGGAAAGTCCACTCTCTACAACGTGATTGCAGGTACTTTAAAACCGACGTCGGGAACGATTCTTCTCACCGACGACAATGGCGTTCAAAAAAATATTACGAACGATGCGGAATTCAAGCGGGCCAGATATATCGGACGAATTTTTCAGAATCCGCTGTTGGGAACCGCTGGCAAAATGAGTCTCGAAGACAATATGATGATTTGCTACAAGAAAGGCTTTAAGGGGCTAAAAATTTCGCTCAACAACAAAATGCGGCAGTTTTTTAGGGAGCAGTTGCGCGTTCTTAACATGAATCTGGAAAATCGACTTGGCGACAATGTTGATCAGTTTTCTGGCGGTCAGCGTCAGGCTCTTACTCTTTTGATGGCCGTTATGAGCAAGCCTAGCCTGCTTTTGCTGGATGAGCACACCGCCGCTCTTGACCCTACGAATGCCGCGATTGTAATGGATTTGACCCGAAGATTTGCCGAAGAATACAACCTTACCGTAATGATGGTAACGCACAACATGCAACATGCTTTGGATTACGGAAACCGACTCATTATGATGAACAAAGGCGAAATCGTTTCTGATATTTCTGGCGAAGAAAAAACAGCCCTTACGATGGATTCAATCGTAGAGCTGTTCAAAAAAATCAAAGTGACGAACGACAACGTAATGCTGAATTAGAGGTTCCCTAGAGGGATTTTTTTAGAACGTCAACGGTATGTGAGCTGGCTCCTAAAAGTTCGGGACGCTCGCACACCGCAAGCTGATATTTTATAAAAAGCTGAAAATCTTCCTCGCTCAATGCGTTGATTTCTTTGCGCATGTAATCTGCGGCTCCGTCCGGGGCAAAAATTTTTACGCGCGAAAGACCGGCTTTTTCGTTTAAGCGGTTCATGTCTTCGAGGCGAGTGTAGCTGTAAAGGTCTTTTTCCATGCTGGTAATCGTGTGAAAATCCTCGGTGAGCGTTCCGTTTTTCATCACTTCTGCTATTTTTCCTTCACGGAAACAATATGAGAGCACTGCATATTCATTCATCACGTAGGCAACAAGAATAACCCCGCCTTTTTTTGTGACGCGTTTTGCTTCGCTCAGGGCTTTTACCCGGTCTTCGTCGCTGTGCAAGTGGTACATCGGGCCAAAGAGCAGAGTAACGTCAAACGTCTCGTCTGGAAGAAAATCCAGATTTCTGGCATCGCCCGGCCAGCATTTTACGTTCTCGTGCTTTGCCATTAGGATTTCAAGATTGTGCTTTACGAGTTCCACAGCCGTAACGTCAAAACCTTCCCGCGCGAGCGCAACGGAATATCTTCCGGTTCCGGCTCCCACATCAAGAATCTTTGCGTTCGGGCCATATTCTTTTAGGCAGTCGTGAATGTGCTTCATAGAAACCGTGAATTCCACGATTCCGTGCCGCGTGGTAAGTCTGTGGTCTTCTTTAAATTTATTGTAATATTTTTCAAGCGGTGTCATTTTAGTGTGTCTCCGCCTTTATTTATAAGGGTATTTCCCACTTTTGAAAAGTCCGCCACGCGCAAACCGCCGATTTTTGAATCTGCAAGTTGATAATGTGTTTGTTTTCAAAACCAGTCTTGCAATTTGATGTTTTGGATATGTTCAAAATGCTTGGTGTTGTGCGTTACAAGAATCAAATCGTTTGATATTGCCGTGGCAGCAATCAGCAAATCCATATCGTCTGACGGTCTTCCAATTTTTTGCGCCAAAAACCATTTCGCCATAAGAAACTACAGAAACTGATATTCGGTCATTTCGATGATTTAGAAAATTTTCATTAACATTTCCCATATTTTTTAGGCGATAAATAATGATGTTTGTATCAATCAAAAAGTTCATTAGTTTCCTCAAATCGCTCTGAATTCACACGATTTTTTTCAATCAAAGAAAGTATCTCATCTGCACTTTCATCACCTTGCCAAGAAAGGTTCAAGAACCTTTGCACGGGCGAAACAGGTTTATCTTCATCTTCATCAACGACAATCAAAACATTTTGGCGTGGTTTGAACGTATACTTTTGAAGCGGAATGAAAGATTTTCCATCGTAATAAGCTTTTATTGCGGTCATCATTGGCTTGCCTCCACACCGCCATTTTATCACAGTTTTTGCACAACTGACACCGCCGATTTTTGAATCTGCAAGTTGATAATGCGCTTCTATGACAATGACAAACAGCCCAAATCTGTTTAGTATAGAAAACAATGGATCACAATATTGAAAAACGTAAGATTTTTCTTCGGGAACGGCGACGCACTGGCAACCGTGTAACGATTGGCTTTGCCGGCATCGCAGATTTTCGTTCTTTTATCGGGCAAAAATATATTGCCGGCATGATAGAAGCTGCCGTTGATTACGACATCAACTTTATTAACATGGCAGGTGCAATAAAATATTCTCTTTTTGATGACATAAACTTTATGAATCATTACATGAAGAATTTTAAGTTTATGAAAAGTCCGCTTGTGGACGGCCTTGTAACGTGGGCTTCATCTCTGTGCGAATTTTTGAAGGACGACGAAGTTGTTTCGCTTTTTTCGAAGCTTCAGCCGCTTCCTATGGTTGATATTGGATATTTGGACATCCCCGGTGTTCCCAGCATACGAATAGACAACGATTCTTCGATATTGCGAATGATGCGCCATCTAATCGAAGAGCATGGCTACAAAAAATTCGCTTTTATTGGAAGTAAGTCTTCTTTGCCGCATTTGAGACGACTTGCCGCTTTCAGAAAAGCACTTTCAAAATACAATATCTCTGAGATTGAAGATGCCGTTTATCTTTCTGACTCAATGGAAAGCGTTGACATTGGAAAAATCGTCAAAAAACTCAGCACGGCTTTTGACCTTCACGAAAAAAAAGAACTGGAAGCAATCGTTACGTCGAGCGATGTTGTTGCAGCAACCGTAATTGACGAGCTTGACAAGCTTGGAATTTCGGTGCCTGCCGACATTGCGGTAACGGGATTCAATAATCAGTACGACGGAATTTCTGCCCTCTCGCCCGTAACGAGCATTGACCTAGAATATTTTAAGCGCGGTTATGCCGCCGTAGAACTTTTGATAGACAGAATCATGCGACCGGATTTGAATTTCCGCAAATTTGAGATTCCGACGAAAATTATCGTGCGGCAGTCCTGCGGTTGTTTTGAAGAATCGATAAGTCAAATTTCCGAAGTTCATAAAATTCAGAATAATGAAGAACTGGTGGATTTGTCGCAGTCCCAGGAAAGCGAGCTTGATATTCGGAAAAAAATCTTCCTGAAGATAAAGTCGATTTTTGTGCAGGAAAGTGACGAATCCATAAAATCGCTGGTTGATGCATTTTTTACTGATTTTTTTATTGCGAATGATTCCAAAAAGATGCTCGTCTGGTTCAGGAATTTTATTCAGAAAGAAAGAAAACAGAAGAAAATCGATAACAATATGATTCAGCAAAGAATCACAAAGTTGCGCACCACGCTTTTGCCGCTTGTTCAGGAAAACGTTGAACTCACGCAAAAGTTGGAAACGGTTTTGCACCAGATGCGGACGTTGATTTCTGTTTTTATTGATTATGACTTGTTGACGAACGGCGACCGCCCGTACATGGTGAACAGCATTTCGAAGATTGCGATTAGTTTTGCCGCGGCAACCTCCAAAAAACAGATTTTTGAGGCGTTAAAATTCCATCTCCTCGATTTGGAAATTCCTGGCGTAATTCTTGCGCTGGAAAATACGATGACGCTGGATTTGGCTCAGAGCGCGGTTGAGTTGATTGTTCCGGAGCCGGACGAAATTATGCGTGTCGCGATTCCAAAATTCATTCAGAGCCCGGAGCTGTTCCCTAAAAAAATCTTTCCGCGTAACCGTCGCTACTCAATGATGCTGGAAGTGCTTTTTCACGAGAATCATTATTTTGGTTACGCGTTTTTGGAAATGGGCACTCAGAATATTGCGATTTACGACACTGTAAGGCTGCTTTTGAGCAACGCGCTGTATCCGATTTTTCTAAAAAAAGAAAGCGATGTAAGAAGCCGGGCTTTTGAGGCCCAGTATGCGGGAATTTTGCCTATTGCGCAGTCAGACGGAACCAACGCGATAATTTTTCGCGAAGGAATAACCGCAAAACGGATTATCGACTATCTTCTCGAACACATTGGCGAGATGAGCGATTTGGACAAAATGGCTACTGACATGGGAGTGAGCAAAAGTTATTTGATGCGGCGCACGAAACTGCTAACTTCCTACACGATTCAGGAATTGCACGAAAAACTCCGCATTGAGCAGGCGAAGAACTTGCTTTTGCTTCAGGGGCTTTCTCTTGGCGAAGTGAGCGAACGTCTCGGATTCAAGAGCCAGAACTACTTTTCTACCGTGTTCAAAAAGAATACCGGTCTTCCGCCCGCAACGTGGGTAAAACGCAACAAGGGATAAAAAAAACTCCACCCGCTTGAGTGGAGTTTTTTGCGGTGGTTTCGATTGGAGTTCAACCACCAAGTATGTTCGAGAAACTGTTTTGCAGTTTCTCGTTAGCTAACTTGCGAAACAAATTAGCGTTGGATTCGTCCAGAACCGTCGCCACCTGCGAGCTTGTTAACCTCGTCCTCAGAAACCATGTTGTAGTCTCCGATGATTGAGTGCTTCAAGCAAGATGCTGCAACTGCCCAGTTGATAGAATCCTGAGTGTTCATTCCTTTGAGCTGTGAGTGGATGAGACCGCCACCGAATGAGTCTCCGCCACCTACGCGGTCAACGATAACCATGTCATACTGTTTTGAGAATGCATAGTCTTTGTCGTCGCAGTAGAGAAGAGCCTGCCAAAGGTTGCGGTTTGCGTTGATTGAAGTGCGCAAAGTGATAGCAACTTTCTTGAATCCGAATTTTTCTTTGAGCTGGCGAGCAACTGAAAGGTATCCGTCGTTGTTGAGTTCACCCTTAGTTGTGTCTGTTCCTTCAGATTTGATTCCGAATACGTCGTTAGCATCATCCTCGTTAGAGATACAAACGTCAACGTATTTACAGATTTCTGACATTGCTGCACGAGCTTCGTCTTTTGTCCAGAGCTTTCCGCGGTAGTTAAGGTCACAAGAAGTTGTAACGCCCATCTCGCGTGCAGTTTTGCAAGCTTCGATACAAGCCTGAACCATGTTTGGTCCCAAAGCTGGTGTGATTCCAGTGATGTGGAACCATTTAGCGTCCTTCAAGATTTCTTTCCAGTTGAATTCTTCTGGTTTTGCGAGCTGAATAGAAGAGCCTGCACGGTCGTAAACGCATTTTGAACCACGCTGAGAAGCTCCTTTCTCGTTATAGTAGATACCAACGCGTGGACCACCACGAACGATGTACTCTGTGTGAACTCCGTATTTGCGGAGAGAGTTTACGGCTGCCTGTCCGATTTCGTGTGTTGGAAGTTTTGTTACAAAGTAAGATTCCTCTCCATAGTTAGCGAGAGAAACAGAAACGTTAGCTTCTCCACCACCGAAAGTTGTTGTCATTGAATCTACCTGTACGAAGCGGTAGTAATCTGCCGGCTGAATGCGAAGCATAACTTCACCAAAAGTAACTACTTTTGCCATGATTAGTCTCCTAAAAAAATAATACTAAAAATATTATCAAATTCTAATTTGATTATCAATGAATAGCCAAACCAACTTTTTACTAATCCCGTACTTTTATATTGTTTGATACATAAAGATGCAGCCTTCGTCATATTTGGGTTTTACGTGTTGCTGTACGAATTTTTCCTGGCTTTGAGGCAGACGGGTAAATCCCATTGTTTTGTAATGCGAAATGAGTTTTTCTTCGGGGAGAGCATAAATGTAAAGCGAATAAACGCCGACATATTTTGCGATTTTGTAAACTAGTGGCATGACGAATGAACGAAAAATATATTTTCCCAAACCTTCGACTTCAGGGTGCTTTTTTTTGTAAAGTACGTTTACGGCGAAATTTGAAAGTTCAATTGCTGGATAAGAATCAAAACTGTCGTTCTTCACTTGAATTGTAATCAAGCCCGTTCTTAACGAAAAATATCCGACGAGTTCACGTGTAACAGTGTCTTTTACTAGATAAGTTCTGGCTAGACCTGTATTTTCGTCGTGTTCAGCTGCTTGTTTTAAGTAGTATTCCAAGCCCTTTCCCTTTTCGTTTGCCTCAAATTCTGCAATCAAATCTATATTCTCGCTTGAATCGTAAAGTTGCTCAACCGAGAGCAAAACTGTGTCTTCAATGGATAGCTCTTCAATCATTGTTCCGCCTCGTGCCATTTTTTGAGCATCTCTCTGTCTTTTTCATGCTCCTTTGTAAGCCATGCCTCAAATTCGGCGCAGTCTTTGTCGAGTTGCGTAAAGTCCGGGCGCGGTGTGTTTTTAATTATGTTCCACGCTTCAGATGCATCGAGCATTTCTTGATATTCTTTCGTGATTACCCGCATAAATGCCTCCCTTCGATAGATTTCACTTTAATTATAATCCTGAGAATTTGTTATTGCAATTGAAGCGGGGTGATAGTCACTTGCTTAAGTTTGATTTATAATAGGGCTTCGTGCCGTTTTTGCGGCGAATAAAAATCCACGGAATTTGTGGAAGATGAAAAAGGAGTACCAAAATGGAAAAGTTACGCATTTTATTGGCTAAAGGAAGAATTTATGAGTCTGTTTATTCACTTTTAAGTGACGTAGGTATTTCCATCCATCTTCCTGACAGAACTTATTTTCCGACGACAAATCAGGACGACTTGGCTTTTCAGGTTGTAAAGCCTCAGATTACGAGCGCGCTTCTTGCAGGAAACAAAGCTGACATCGGTTTTTCTGGTAAGGACTGGGTTTACGAGAACGGCGTTGAGGATAAGGTTGAAGAAATCATGGATTTGGGATTTGACCCGGTTAGAATCGTTGCCGCAATTCCGAATACAGTTGATTATGACGGCCTATTGAAGAATCCTGTTACGATTGCCACTGAATACCAGAATCTTAGCCGCAAGTGGATTAGCGAGAAAAAAATTGACGGGACTATTTTCCGCACCTGGGGAACGAGCGAAGGTTTCGTTCGCGACAGCGAGGATTCTCTTGCGCAGGTTCTTATTGACAACACTTCAACTGGCTCTAGTCTCCGCGCGAACAACCTCAAGATTGTAGACACTCTTATGACGTCTTCAACACGGCTTTACGCTTCAAAAGAGGCTATGAAGAATCCTGAGAAAAAGCAGAAAATCATGGAGCTTAAGATGCTCTTTGAGTCTGTCTTGAACGCACGAAGTCGCGTTATGCTCGAAATGAACGTCGCAAAAGACAAATTCGACGCGCTCATAAAAGGCATTCCGTCTATGAAAAGCCCTACGGTTTCGCCGCTTTTCGGGGATGATGGCTACGCCGTAAAAATCGCCGTAAAAAAGAGCGAGGTTCCGACACTTTTGCCAAAGTTGCAGTCGCTGGGAGCCACGGATATTCTTGAATACGAGCTTCGAAAGGTAATGCTGTAATAAGGGGTGATATAAAGACACCCTGCTGGGACTTCCGCATTATAAACTTACAGGGGTAAAAATCTGATGGGCGTTCGTTGCGGTGTTTCACAAAAATGATGGCTGACCGTAAGCGGTATCCGACTCCCTTCGGTCGCGAACGGTCAGAATCATTTTTGTGTCCCACCTCCACTACCGCCCATCAGATTTTTAGTCTGCTTGTTCATAATGTGTAATCTCTGTCGGGTGCCTTTATTGAACGAGACATAAATCTGTAAATCTGTAAAATAATAGAATTATGTCTTCTATTATTTCTGTTGAAAGAAAACAATTTTACAAATCACTTTTTATAATCGTCGCGCCGATTGCGGTGCAGAACTTACTGTCTTCGTTGGTGAACTCGCTCGATGTGTTCATGCTTGGATTCGTTGGGCAGACAGCAATCGCGTCGGTTTATCTTGCAAATCAGGTTCAGTTCATTCTTAATCTTTTTTACATTGGGCTTGCTTCCGGGCTTACGATGCTCACGTCGCAGTACTGGGGGCGAAAAGACATAAAATCACTTCAAATCCTTACGGGAACGGCTTTGCGGATTTCTTGCAGCGCGGGATTCATCTTTTTTATTGCGACTGCGTTTTTTTCAAAACCGATAATGCATGTTTTTACGAACGATATTTCTCTTATCGAAAATGGTTCTCTTTATCTTAGGACGGTGAGCCTGTCGTATTTTTTTATGGCGATTTCTCAGGTTTATCAGGGAATGCTGAAAAGCGTTGAGCACGTAAAAACTGCCATGACGACCACTGTAATCGCGTTGGCTCTTAACATGGTTCTGAATGCCACGTTTATCTTTGGCTGGTTCGGTTTGCCAAAGCTCGGAATCAAAGGAATTGCCCTTGCCACCGTGATTGCGCGCGGTGTTGAGGTTGTGATTTGCATTTGTGCGGGGCTAAGAATAAAAGACGTGAAGATTACGCCGTCTTGCCTGTTCATGCATAGCAAAATTCTTGCAAGTGATTTCTTTAAGTATTCCCTTCCCGCTCTTGGAAATGAGTTTGTGTGGGGAGCTGCGTTTGCAACGTATTCCGTGATTCTCGGTCATTTGGGCGAGGATATCGTTGCTGCGAATTCCGTTGTGAATGTTGCAAGAAACCTTGCGAGCGTGGTTTGCTTTGGAATGGCTTATGGCGGAGCGATTCTTTTGGGCAAGCAGATGGGCGAAGGAAATCTTGAAAAGGCGAAGAGAAATGCCAACAGGCTTGTTGTGAGCACGATTGTCGCCGGTGTGATTTGCGGCGGAATTATGCTGTGCCTGCGTCCGATTTTGCCGTTCGTTTCCGAGCTGACCGAAACTGCCGAATATTTCCGCAATATTCTTTTGTATATTAATTCTTATTCTCTTATTGGTGCCACGGTAAACACTGTTATAATCTGCGGAGTTTTCCGTGCCGGCGGAGACTCAAAATTCGGATTTTTTATTGATTCGATTTCAATGTGGTGTGTGTCGATTCCGCTGGGCTGTATAGCCGCCTTTGTGTTAAAGCTTCCGCCACTTTGGGTGTATTTCGTTCTTTTCTTGGACGAATTTGAAAAAATGCCATTCGTAATCATTCACTTTTTAAAAGGTAAATGGCTAAAAAACATCACGAGGGAAGTGGCCGACTGATATTTTAGAGAGTCGGTTTTAACTCCGTTTTGGCATGGGTGGAGCTATGCAACGGACTTGTTGGAACAGACTCTATAGATTCTGTATTTCTTCTTCGGTAAGACCTGTAATTTTTGCCACTTGTGCTACTGAAAGACCTAGAGCAAGTGCATTACGTGCTGCTTCGGTCCTACCTTCGACTCTGCCTTCTGCCCTGCCCTGCCGTCGCACATCCATATCGTGGAGATTCCAAGCCATGTACTCGTTTACAAATGATTGTTCAAATTTCTTTGTCTGTACCATATTTGCAATCCTCCTTGTTAAATCTGATTCGGCTTTATTGTTCTTTACGAACGAAAGAAACTCTTTTATTTCTGCATCGTCTTCCTTTTCGTAAGCGGACGCATTAAAGACGATATGATGAGCCTGGTCGTTGAAATCAATTCTTTCGTCTTCTTTGCAGGTTCGCTCAAAGGTGTAAATCGGTAAATCTGCATTAAATGGGTCGTCAAGGCAAATAAATAGGATGTAACTTTCTTTTAACGTAGAATAATCCGAGCCTTTCATAAGACTGTCAATATCGAGCATTGACTGATAATAGCGGGTACGTTTGCCGATATTTGAAATCTTGTATGACTGGCATTCTACGTCAAAAACCCTGTCGCTGTCTGCAACGTACACGTCAAGGCGCACTCCCTTTTTGGTATAAAAAGGTGTGATTGATTTCTGCAGTTCAGGATATTCGACGTGATCGATTTTTATTCGCAAAAGACGTTCAAGAACGCCCTTGCAAATTTCCGCATCCATCATCACTGCACCGAACATAAAATCATCAGAAAATACAAGCTCTTCAACAGGTTTGATTTCGCGTCTCGTTGCTTTCATAAAAATTATTGTACTCTAGATTTTCTGCTTTGTGTAGCGAGCTACTTGCTCTGGCTGAATTTTAAAGTTTGGATAGTGTAGTAATTTATAAATTTGGCGTTATAAAAATTCAGATATTTTGCGCAAAATCTCTAAAATGTCTATAAAATGACAGAAAAATCTGACTTAAAAATATAAAAAATGGTATTTTTATATAATATTTTGAATTATAAGGGGGTCGGTATTAAAAATAAGTTAAATCAATTTTATAAAATCCTATTTTTTAAACAAAAAATGTCTTTTTTTATATGTTAAACCACTTTTTGACTGTTTATATTAGTCTTAATAAAATCGGAATAATTCAAAATACGGGGATTTTGGATTTTAACGAATACAAAAAGGGGTATTTTATGAAAAAAGGTAAAAAGAAACTTTTTCTTGCCGCCCTTTCGCTCTTTGCGACGGGGTTCTTGCTGTTTAATACCGTAGCCTGCTCCAGCGGTAGCGACGACGATGATAATGGTACGGTAAATCCGCAGACACCGGAAAGTTCAGATACTGGACTAATTACAATTACTGCACCTGAAGCAGCTGGAGCTGTAACATTGGTTGCAGATTCTGATACGACAACAAAACTCTACGAAGGAACTTCTGTACAGGAAGCTCTTGAATACCTGATGACAAACAGCTCAACTGGAAGCTATACAATCACAGTTGCTGCAGGTACTTACGAAGAAATGCTCTTCTACACGGGCTCTGCTTCAATCACAATCGAAGGAACTGGCACTGCTCAGTACGGTACAGATGTTTTGATTAGCTATTCAAACTCTGGTAACTCAAACGCGATGGCAACACTCGCTTCTAACCACGGTGTTACAAGCGGATATACACGCGGTGCTACGCGCTTTGATGGAAAATGTAATCTTATTCTCAAAAACGTTACAATCCAGAACTCTTACAGTCGTTCTGCGAATGACGGTTCACAGACACAGGCAGAAGCTCTCGTGTTCTCTTCAACAGGTAACTTGATTGCTTACAATTCTTCTTTCTTGAGCCATCAGGACACCCTCTACCTCGGACAGAAAGGCGGACGCATGTGGTTCTACAAGGACTACATCTCAGGCGATGTTGACTTTATCTGGGGATACATGGATGTAGCCCTCTTTGAGGAATGTTCAATCTACTGCCGTGGCGACGAGGCTACAAAAGCCTACATTTTCGCTTCTCGCTCTATGACAGACGCTGAAGCCAACAAGGGTATCGTCATCTACAACAACAAGATTGAGATTGCGGAAGGCGTGACTGCTTGGTATGGAAGAAACTCTGGTGATGATACTCAGGCTGCTATCCTCAACAACACTATCACAGGCAGCGGAACTCTTAACTCGACTCTCTATCAGACTGCTCCAAAAAGCTATGTTACGGATGTCGCTGGCGACCTCGCCATCGGTTACAAAGATTACAACAACACATTCAACGGCACGGTTGTAGACACTTCAAGCCGCCTTGCATTGACTGGTGCATTGAGCGAGCGCGTAGCAAATCGTGAATACAACGGTCGCTATGCAATCTTGAACCGCGGTTATTCTGAAACTGACGCGCAGTATAAAACTGCTTCTACAATATGGGATATTTCTGCTTACGAAACAGAATTCAATGCAACGGAAGATACTTCCAATACAAACATCTATGTAGACCCGGTCTACGAAAAGAATGTTGTTGGTGGAAACACTGTACAGCTCACTCCTTCAAGCGATGTTGATGGACTTACATACTCATACGCTTCTTCTGACGAGAGCATTGCAACGGTCGATTCAAATGGTCTTGTTACAACTGTTGCTGGAGCTGACGGAACTGCCACAATCACAGTGACTGCTTCAAATGGCTCTACCGACACAATGAGCGTGAAAGTCATTGCCGCTGATGTTCCTGCAACCGCAGTGAATGTGACTCTTGCCGATACAAGCGTTGCAAAGTACGGCGTTACAACTGCCACTATCACATTCGAACCTGCTGACGCTTCAAACCAGAGTTTCACTCTTACAAGCGCAGACTCAAATGTAAAAGTCTTTGATACAGCCACTCAGAAACTTGCCTCAAGCACAACTTTGGAAGCTAACGACGGAACAGCGACTGTTCAGGTTTGGGTCGGCGGAGATGTAACAAACGCAACATTGACTGCAAAATCAGACGCTTACGAAAGCGCGACTGCCGGAACTGCGACTGTTTCTACAACAGCAGGCGCAGTAACTTGGGGCGATACTTGCGCATGGCGCATGGCAACAGACATTCAGAAAGGTACATACGGTATTTATGATGGACTGGTAATTGATTCCTCAAAGGACAGTCCTCTGATTACAGACACTGCTAATACCGGCAAAATGGGCCTTAAGACCAACAGCAAGATTCAGACAAGAAATGTTATCCTCTACATTCCTGTCGAGGGAGCATCTTCTGTCGTAATCAACCTTGTTTCTGGTTCAACTGGCTGTTCATACTATGTTGGAGAAAGTTCTTCAAATACTTTCACTGCAAACTCTGATAACACTGTATTCTCATACGATTATGACGGCGGTACGACAGGAATCGTTCTTGGCTCTGCAATCAGCTTATCGGGAACACTTCAGAAGCAGGCTGGCGAAGGCATTGCTGCAAACGGAAAATACTTGAAAGTTGTTATTGCAAGAACTTCTAGCGATGTCAATATTGCTTCAATCACCGTCCAGAAGACCGGCGAGTTCACAGCGACATGGGATGTGGAAGAGCAGACAGGGGCTAGTGGAACTTACACGCTTTCAGATTCCACAGTGGCAAAGAGTACAGCTCTTGAAGACGGAACATCTTCAGACGGATTTGTAAGCTGGTCAGGACTTACTTCAAACGGTAATGACTACGCATGTACTTCTTCATCTTCTACAGTAAGTGTTGCTGTTTCTGGTGCAAGTATCATTACGCTTACCGGTTGTTATAACGGAACAAACGGTAAGACACTTACAGTAAAAGATTCTTCTGATAATACAATCGTTTCCGGTGTGTACACATCAAGCGACCAGACACTCAGCTTCCTTTACACAGGAGAAGCAACAACGCTTACTCTGTCTTGGAGCGGATCTGCATACATTACTGCTGTCCAGGTAAGTGATGGAACGAGAGCAACGGAAAGTGTTTCTGCTGTCAGTGTTTCAGGTGCTTCCGAAATTGCAGTTGGAGCAACAGCTAACTTTACAGCGACTGTATCAGCCGCTTACATTACAACAGATACGAGTGTTACTTGGTCTTCAAGTGACGAAAATGTAGCAACTGTTGATTCGAACGGTGTTGTAACTGCTGTTTCTGCAGGTAATGCAACTATTACGGCAACCAGCGTATTTGATTCTACCAAGAGCGGAAGTGCAGATGTGACTGTTTCTGCAACGGTATCCGATACTTTTGAAGAAACAACGACGATTTCGTTCGGTTCTAGCGGTAACTACAAAACGCTTTCGAAGCTCGATATTTCTAATGTTACAATTTCAGATAATGGTGGAAATAATAGTCAGGTTAAAAATGGTTATCTTAGTTTCAAAGTAAAATCTGGTGCTGTAATTGATGTGTCAAGCTATAGCGGTTATACAAGCTACACGCTGAGCGACGGAACAACAACTTCTGATACTCAGACAGGTACAAGCTACAGTTTCACTGCAACTAGTGACTGCACAATCACATTGACAGCTGTTAGTACAAACAACTATCTGTATAGCATTACAATTACCTACACAAAGTAATCCAATCTAACCTCTCCCCGCCGTGCGGAGTCAAAAACACGGCATTTTCCCCCGCGACGCGTTCTTGCGCTGCGGGGGATTTTTTTGTGGGTGCGAATGAATTCTGAGAACTCTGATAAAACTTTGACAAAAGGAAGATTTGTGGTAGATTAAAGAAAGAGGAAATCCACGGCACCGTGGCTCGCCTCTTTCGGTTATAGAAGCCTACTCAAAGTTTTGCCGAACCGGGTAGGCTCATTTTTTTGCCTTTTCAAATGCTTATTTGAAGAGGTTCAGTGCTGTAACAATCAAAGTCAAAATCGCAACAATCAACATTGCTTTTTCATACTTAACACGCCTTCGCAGCATAGCTGCTCGGAGACTCTCTAAAAACTTGCCTCGCAAGTTTTTCCGGCTACGCCGTCGCTCCCTACATGCTACGCAGTCCTCCCATTTCATGAAAATGAGAGGCAAGCCACCCTGTGCCGGGATTTCCCCGATGAAGACAGTCTAGCGGATTTTCGGAATGCTTTTCAATGCTGGGAGTCGGCGGTGCGCGGTGTGGGGGATTTTTTTGGTGCTAATACATTCCGCAGCCTCTTTCCTCGCTTATCCATACCCTGTATACCGACCGTAATTGTGTCAGTGGATAGCCAGTAATTGTGTGTGTGGATAATAGGTTCTATTTGTGCTAAACTGTTCTGTATGGAGAGATTTTCTCTGTCCTATAAAAATAGAGATTTAAAATTCGGAGGACATTATGGATTTTTTCTTTCAGAACACTGATTACCTGTATGTTGGAATCGGTATTCTTATTCTTTTTATTTTGATTCTGTTTTTTGTCGGCTATACAAAAGCACCGCCGGATGTTGCGAAAATTATTTCTGGTTTGCGCAAAGTTCCGCGGGTTTTGGCTGGACGTGCGGGGCTTAGAATTCCTTTTCTTGAGCGTGTGGATGAAATCTATCTCGGACAAATTTCCGTTGACATAAAGACCGACACTTATATTCCTACGCAGGATTTTATAAACGTAAAGGTTGATGCAATTGCAAAAGTCCGTGTAAAGTCGGACCATGACGGAATCCAGCTGGCCGCGAAGAACTTTCTGAACAAATCTCCTGAAATGATTGCCGATGAGCTTCAGGACAGTTTGCAGGGAAATATGCGAGAAATCATCGGTACGTTGGATTTAAAGACAATCAACACGGACCGCGACAAGTTCTCTGACCAGGTTATGGCAAATGCCGCGCGCGACATGGAGGCTCTCGGCATCGAAATCCTTTCTTGCAATATTCAGAACGTTGTTGACGAGCATGGTTTGATAAACGACATGGGTATGGACAATACATCCATGATAAAAAAGAATGCCGCCATTGCAAAAGCGACTGCCGAGAAAGAGATTGCGATTGCCCAGGCCGAGGCTGACAAGGCTGCTAACGAGGCGCGTGTTGCTGCCGATGCGGAGATTGCCGAAAAGCAGAACGAACTTGCGATTAAAAAGGCAAATTTAAAGCGTGAGTCAGACACTGCTAAGGCCGTTGCCGATGCAGCTTATGAGATTCAGAAACAGGAGCAGGAGAAGACGATTCTGACTGCCACCGTGAATGCCCAGATTGCCAAGGCCGAGCGCGAGGCGGACTTGAAGAGCAAGGAAGTTACAATCCGCGAGCAGGAACTTCAGGCCACAACGAACAAAGTTGCAGATGCAGAAAAGTATAAGGCCGAAAAGAACGCCGAAGCCGACCTCATAAAAAGACAGAGAAACGCCGAGGCTGACAAATATGAGCAGGAACAGAAGGCTTCTGCGCAGATGAAGCTTGCGGATGCTCATAAATATTCCGCTGAGCAGGAGTCGGCTGCCGTAAAGGCCAAAGCCGAGGCTGAGGCTGCCGGAATTGCCGCAAAGCTCAAGGCGGAGGCGGAAGGTATTGCCGCAAAGGGTAAGGCCGAAGCTGAAGCAATCCGTGCGAAAGGTGAAGCCGAGGCTCTTGCAATGGACAAAAAGGCTGAGGCGTACAAGAAATACAACGGTGCCGCAATGGCCGAGATGATGATAAAAATCATGCCGCAGATGGCCGCTGAGATTGCAAAACCGCTTGGCCAAATCGATAAGATTAATATTTACGGAACTAGCGGCGGTGAAGGCGGAAGCGGTGTTTCGCAGGTTTCGGGCAGTTTTCCTGTAATTATGAAGCAGGTGTTCGACACAATGAGCGAGGCGACTGGAGTTGATTTTTCCGAAATCATGCGGGCAAATACCTACGAGGCAAAAGTGACAAAAAATATCAATCTTTCAAGCCAAAACGGTACCGAGCTTAACGTAAAAACATCTTCCGAGGCTGAAAAAGAGTAGAATTTTGGTCTGTGCAAAACAAAAAACTCGACATTCAGCCTGATGGCAAAAAAATGTGGGGCGCGCTTCATTTGAGGCGTGCCTTTTTTTATCAAAAATTAAAAACCCCTGTCGACGCTTTTTACCCATCTCTTTAGCAAAAAAAATGGTTCTCAATCTTCGAATATAACAAAAATTGTATAAAAATGGAGATTTTGGACATTTTATTCAGAAAGATTCAATTGTATTTTGCTATAGTTCGCTAAATTCTGCTTTAACGATTTTTGCATTTTACGGCCCGATTTTGGATTGGGTTTCGATTTTAATTCTGAAAATCTTGGAAGAGCTTGTAGATTTTCGCTCAAAGGAGTTTTTATGGACACGCATGTAAAGTTTCCTATGCGTCGCAAAATTCGGCTTGCACTCGCCGCATCAATTTTCGTTTGTACTGTTACTACTCTCGTTGTTGCAATGCTTCTTTTTGCTCATAATATTAAAATTTCAACCGTTGATGGACTAAAAAATACTGTTTCTGGCTGGAACACAGAAATTTCACAGAAAGAATCTTTTTTACGTGGCATTGCCCAGAGCATTTCAAATGGCACTTACATGAAAATTGCTATGCTTGAACAGGATTATAATTCTGTTCAGCAGATTCTTGAAGAAGAAAACGTTTATTATTCATTGGATTATCTTACTGTTGTAGGTACTTACGGAAATACGATTGCTGTTGGAAATAAGAATAAGGGCGGAAAAGATATTGGAAACACCCCGATTGTTTCGTATGCTTTGCAGGGGAGCGTTGTTGTAAATTTTGAAACTCCTTCGAGCACAGGAAATCTTTCATTGTTGGTTGCTTCTCCTATCCGAAATCCCGACACGAATATGATTTCTGGGGCACTTGTTGCAGGTTACGATTTGGTTTCTAGAAATACTGCAAATTCTTTAAAAGAACATTACGGTTCTGAATTCACATTGTTCAATCAAGATGTCCGTGCTGACACAACTCTTGCTGATTCAAACGGTTCTTCTTTGGCTGGAACAAAACTTGACGACCGTTCAATTGTTGAAAAGGTTTTGTATCACGGCAATGACTTTTATGGTGAAACGATAATTCACGGAAAAAAATATCTTGCGCTTTACAGTCCGATTGTAGGACTTAGCAACGAAATTAAAGGAATGATTTTTGTCGCAAAGGATATTTCTCTCATCAATATGATTATGTTCAATGCTCTTTCGATTCTTGTTCCGCTTATAACGATTATCACTATTGGAATTTTGATTTTGGCTACGATTTTGATTGGAAAGATGTTGAGACCGATGTACGCCCTTCAAAAGTCATTCGGCAAGATGGCAAAAGGTAATTTGACGGAGAAGATTCAGTCGAAATCGCAGGATGAACTTGGAGCGCTCGTTAAGGAATTCAATATGTTCTCTTCTGAGATTAACAAGACGATTTCCGAGGTAAAAAAAGCGCGTGACAATCTTAAGAGTTCTGGCGACGTGATGAACGGAACTACGGAAAATACAGCGAGCGCAATCACGCAGATTGCTTCGAGCATCGGTTCTATCAAAAAGCAGATTTTGAGCCAGACGGCAAGCGTTTCTCAGACCGTCGGCGCGGTTCAGCAGATTTCAAGCAGCATTACGACTCTCGAAAATATGATTGAAAATCAGACTTCGGGCGTAGAGGAGGCTTCTGCCGCTGTTGAAGAGATGATTGGAAACATCAGCTCTGTAAAAAAATCTGTTGAGCAGATGGCAGATTCATTCAGGAATTTGCAGGTTGATGCGGAGCACGGATTCAGCACGCAGAAAGATGTTAACGACAGAATCCTTTTGATTGAGAATCAGTCGCAGATGCTCCAGGAAGCAAATCAGGCGATTTTGAACATTGCCGCTCAGACAAATCTTCTTGCCATGAACGCCGCGATTGAGGCCGCCCATGCTGGCGAAGCGGGAAAAGGATTTGCGGTTGTTGCGGATGAGATTAGAAAACTTTCGGAAACTTCTTCGGCTCAGTCAAAAACAATTGGCGAACAGCTTTCAAAAATCAAGGATTCTATTAAGGATGTGGTTGAAGCTTCTGATGAATCCAGCGAGGCGTTCGCATCTGTTTCGAACAAAATCAAAGAGACTGATACCCTTGTTTATCAGATTAAAATGGCTATGGATGAGCAGGACGAAGGTTCAAAGCAGATTGGCGAGGCTCTCAAACACATGAACGACAGCACGAGCGAAGTTCGCAATGCGTCAAAAGAGATGACGGAAGGGAATTATCTTATTCTTTCTGAAATCAAGAGCTTGCAGGAAAGCACGCAGAGCATCAGCAGCAACATGGAAGAAGTTTCAATCGGAACTGACCGAATTCAGGACGCTGGTGAATCTTTGAGAATGACTTCTGTTAACGTTCACGACTCAATCCGTGCAATCGGCGAAAAAATCGACGTGTTCACGGTTTAAGCGCGGTACGCCCACTGCAAGTTGCCCCGCCCGACCCAAAGTTGCGAGCGATGCGCGAGCAACGAAACTGCCTCTCAACCTCGGCGCCGTGCTTGTCGCGGCGAGGTTGAGACAGTTGCAAGTGCACCCACCAGAGCGCAAGTTTTGCTTTAGCAAAACTTGCGGGAAACGCACGGGTCAACTTATATTCGTAAAGTCAACTCGTGGCGTTTCTTTTTATTTTACGATGTCTGCAAGTGCCTGTTTCATTCCCTTAGACTGAATGTCAGCTAAGTGACCTGCAACGGCAGCTTCGAGGCCTTCGTATTTTGTCAAATCTTCTTTCCAGAATTCAACGTTGCTCAAAACGCGGTTCGCAATAACTTTTGCGTCTTTTGTTTCTTTGTTGAGGTTAGCGAAGAATTCGAGAACTGGCATTGTGTCCTTGTTCGGGTAAACGCCTTCTTCTCTTTTTGACTCAAGATATTTTGCGCCTTTTTCGTCAGTCTTGATTTCTGTTCCGTTGTAGAATGCGATGAGGGCTGCGATTGAGAATCCGAGCAATTTTGGAACCGAGCCGTTCTTTTTGATTGACTGAGTTACAGACGGCAAACAGCGTGTCCAGTATTTAGCCACAGAGTTCAAAGAGATTTCGATGAGACGGTGTGGGTTGAACGGATTCTGGAAGCGAGTCCAAACGTCCTGTGCGTATTTTTTCAAATCTTCCTGATCGCCGTCGATTGAAGGAACGATTTCGTTGAAGATAACGTCGTGCATGAATTTGTTTGCTGCGGCGTTAGGTTCGTTGAATCCTGAGCCAACTTTCTCGGTGCAAACGATGTCCTGAACGTAGTTTGAGCCAGCCAAGAATGCTGCGAGAACGCTAGAAGTGTGCGCACCGTTCAAAATGCGGACTTTGCGTGTGTGGTAGTAGTCCATGTTCTGAACCCATTTTACCTGCAATCCTGCTTTTACGAGCGGAAGCTCATCTTCGTGGCTCTTTTTAGACTCGATAACCCAGAAGTGGAAAAGCTCTGCGCTGTCGAGGAGTTTGTCCTCGTAGCCGAGTTTTTCGCAGAGATTCTCTGCTTGTGATTTTCCGTTCTCTTCTTTTGCGAGGAGCGGGAAGTATCCTGGAACGATTCGGTCAACGAGACATGAACAAACGTCACAAGCTTCGTCAAACCAGTTGATGAAGTCTGGGCCGAGCTGCCACATTTCTGCGTAGCGGAGAATGTTGATTCGGAGGTTCAAGCCAGCCTGGTCAGAAAGCTCACAAGGAATAAGAATCATACCTTTTGAAAGGTCGCCCTTAAAAGCCTGGAATCTTTTGTACAAGAACGCAGTTACTTTTGCAGGGAAGTTTTTCTGTGGCTTCTGGTCGAGTGTTACTGGAACTCCGTCGATTTCTGAGTCGAATCGGATTCCTGCCTCTGTAGTGTTAGAAACGATGAAGCGCAAATCCGGGCTGGAAGCAAGCGCGATGTATTCGTCGTAGTTTGTGTATGGGTTGATTGAGCGGCTTACCGAGTTGATGCAGCGTGTCTCAACAGTTGGTTTTCCGTCTTTCATACCGCGAAGGACGGTTGTGTACAAATTGTCTTGGGCGTTCATCGCGTCAATCATACCTTTTTCAAGAGGTTGGACGATAACGATGTTTCCGTTAAAACCTGCTTTTTCGTTGGCAATATCAATCTGCCAGTCTACAAATGCGCGCAAGAATCCGCCTTCGCCGAACTGAAGAACTTTCTCTGGGCGCTTTACTGTTTTCATTACTTCTTTTATTGACTTTAAAGCCATGATTTTGAACCTCCAACAGTTCATTTGATTTTCTATATAGTATTTATAAACTCTTATTCAAAGTTTATCTATATTAAAATGGACTGTTTTTTACAAAAAAACGAAATCACTTTATGATGGTTTTAAAAGAGCGTTTAAGGTTGATTCAATTTGTACAAAAAATGACGGACTTGTAAAAAAAACGACATCACTATAATATAAATATGGTGGTTTTTTATGTTTGATTCCCGAAAGAAAATAGGTTTCGTCTTAGCGACAATTCACACAGGTTCATCTCTTCCTCTTTGGCGCAGTCTCGCGAATAAAGTTTATAGAGAAAATGGGACGCTTTTTATTTTTCCTGGCGGAAAATTGAATAAGCAGACTGGTTCGGATTATCTTCGAAATCATATTTATTCTCTTGCCAACAAAAGTAATCTTGACGGCGTAATCAGTTGGGCTTCTTCCATTGGCGGCGGAGACGTTTCCCTGCCAGAGCTGGAGACTTTTCATGAGCAGTTTGCGGAACTTCCTTTTGTTACGCTCGGACAAAAAATCGGAACTCATCCGTACGTAAAATTTGATGCTTATTCAGGAATGAAGGAGCTTGTGCGGCACTTCGTAAAAGTTCATGGGGCAAGGCGAATTGCGTTCGTGCGCGGTCCTGAAAATCATACTTCGGCCGAAGAGCGTTTTAGGGCATATCAGGACGTTATGCGCGAGGAAGGCCTTGATACGGAAGAAAATCAAAAGCTCATAAGCGGCTGCGTAAGCTGGTACTGCGGCGAGCAGGGAATTATTCAGCTTTGCGAGGAACGGGGGCTTGTTCCGGGAAAGGATTTTGACGCACTTATCGCTTCGAGCGACATGATGGCTTTTGCCTGTGAAAAGTGGCTCCGAAAACGTGGCTATCAAATTCCGAAGCATCTTCTCCTCGGCGGATTCAACGACACGGTTGAGAGCCGAATTTCTTCCCCTTCGTACACGACGGTTCACATGCCTGTGGTCGAAATGGGCTTGGAAGCATACGAGCTTCTTCAAAAACGCATGGAATCTCCTGCTGATGAAAAAGGCGAGCAGGCTGATTCTTTTCTTGCGACTTATCCTGTAATCCGCGAGAGTTGCGGTTGCAATAACATAAAGTTATGGAATTCACCTTTAATTTCAAAAGTAAAAATTCAGAATAAGGCTCAGTTTCTTTCTGAAATCGAAAAACTCTTCAACAGCCGTATACGAAAAACTGCCAACTTTGAGGGAATTGTTGATGCTCTTTTTGAAAATGACAAGGCTGAATTTTTCAAACTCATAAAAGCATTCCTTACCGAATATTTTGAGCAGGACGGCGAGCTTTCAAATCTTTTTAATGTAATAAAAGTTTTCCGCTCTTCAAACTGTCTTCCTGTTGAGTATGTTGAGCGCATAATCCGGACTCTGAACATTCTGATTCCGCAGATTCAGGGGCGCGTGGCTTCTAACAAGCAGTACGAAAACAAGCGGATTGGTTCCGTCATCAGTACGCTGAAGACAGAACTTCTTTCTATTCATACTCGCGTTGATTTGATAAAGACACTTCACAACCGTCTTTCGCAGGTTGACATAAACAAAGTTGCGGTCGTTCTTACCGAAGATGAGAATAAATCACGTTATATAGGAGGATTTAATCCTCTTGACGATTTGTATACCGAGGAAGTCCTCTTCCCGCGCGGAATGCTCGTTCCTGATTTTTGCATGAACGAATACGCGCAGGGCGTTTACGTTGTTCAGCCTCTCTTCCTCGAAAACAAGAATCTTGGTTACGTCGTGGCGAATTATACCGACTGCGAGGGAAGCGTTTACGAAGATTTGCGAAACTCAATCGGAAACGCATTGCAGAGTATTCTTCTTTTTGAGCAGATTGAAAAAGAAAAGAAACTTGCGGAACGCGCTGAATTTGAAAAAACAGAATTCTTTGCAAACGTCGGAAGTGACCTTTGCGACCCTTTAAAAGACCTTTCTTCAAAAGTCTCTCAAATGGAAAGCAATATTGAGAATGGAATCCTTGATTCGGATATTCTTGCGGAGCAGCTTTTGTTCCTCCGTTCTCAGATTGAGTCTCAGATTAACAAGACCGAGACGTTGGTTGACCTTACCCGCTCGCAGGTTGACGACCTTCCGATGGACAAAAAGCTTTTTGACATCCGCCAGGTACTTCCTGCAAACATCGCTTCGGATTTTGAGGAGGAACTTCCGCTCCTTTATGGCGACTCTGAGCGAATAAAAAAGTCTCTGCAGATAATTTTCACTTTTGGCGGAAAGAACGTTTCAATAAAAGCCGACCTGTACGGAATCAATATTCATCTTAATATTCCGGTGAATGAATGGCAGAAACCGGAAATGCTTCTTGCGGAAAAAATTATTCTCTTGCAGTACGGCGAAATCAACCGAAATGACGAATATGTTTCTATTTTGATTCCGTGGCCGAATCTTGCGGGCCAGCCGCCGCTAAAAAACAAGATTGACGACAAGCAGATTTATTCTCTGTCCGGAAAAGAAAAATATGACAGCCTGTTCAATGTGCCTCTTGTCTCGTCAGAGATTCTTCCGGAAAACTCGAAGACTACGAGCGTGCTTTTCTGGATGCCGGACGACGCGCCTATTGATGAATGGGTAAAAGTCTACGGAATGCGCCGAAATGACGAATTGTTCAAGGCTCCGCTTTTGTGCTACAGCCATAACATGATTGGGCATAATTTTATGGAGATGCTCGAACAGAAAATCCGTGCGCAAAAAGTTGCGCCGGTGCTCTTTGTTAATGCCAAGCACACTCATTACGGAACGTGGGCTACGGATTCAAACAGCGTGAGCATTCCGTCAATGCAGGAGTTCGAGAAGATTTTGACGGAGATTACTCCGTCGCTGATTGTTTTTGAGAAAATTGACGAGGAAACAATCAAAAAAATCAGGCAAAATCAAAAAACTGTTCTTGTGCCGATTATCGTTCTGCCGGATATCATTACGTCTGCCGAAGAAGTTGATATGCTGTGCTCGCATCCGAGAATAATTCTTTGTAATCGTGGGGCCGCTGAATCGGAACAGTTCAACAAGCGAATTCATGAGATTCTTTCTGGCGAGGAAATCCTTCCGCCGCACACGGGAACTTTGGTAAAAAGAGCTATTCTTTATCTGAATACTCATGCCTCTCAGCAGATTGTGCGCTGGAAGCTTGCTGATTCAGTTCATGTGAGCGAGGATTATCTTACAAGAATCTTCCATAAAGAGATTGGATTGAGTTTGTGGGAGTATCTGAACCGATATCGTATTTATCTTGCGACAAAAATGTTGCTGGAGACAAACGATACTATTTATGAGATTGCCGAAAACTCAGGTTTTCAGGATCAGGCATATTTTTGCCGCGTATTTAAGAAAATCTATGGTGTTCCGCCGGGAAAGATACGCAGTAAGTAATTTTTGCAAGTACGGTTTTATCCAATAAGATACAAGTATTTTTTTAGCACAAAACGCTAAGATAAGTAAATTGAGGTTAGATATGAACGCACAAGAAACATCTGTTCTGAAAGCTCCTAAAAAGGATCTTTGGAAAGAAATTAAAAGTCATTTTTCTGTTTATGCGCTGCTCATCATTCCTGTTGTGTACTATGCTATCTTGAAGTATGGTCCAATCGTAAATGGTCAGATCGCATTTAAAGACTACCAGTCATTGGCTGGAGTTTGGGGAAGCAAATGGATTGGATTTGCGAACTTCGTAGATTTTTTCAAATCATTCTATTTTGCTGAATTGTTAAGAAATACAATTGGTTACAGTTTGGCTAAACTTTGTATTTCTGTTCCGCTCTCTATCATTCTTTCTGTTTGTTTGTACGAGTGTACACACAACATTTTGAGAAGAGTTGTTCAGACTCTCGCATATCTCCCACACTTCTTGTCATGGGTTATTATGTACGGTATTTTGCTTGTTCTCCTTTCACCAGGCGAAGGTATCGTAAATGATTTGATTAAATTCTGCGGTGGCGAGCCGATTGACTTCCTTACAAACAAAGATACTTTCCCTGCAATCGTTATTATTTCTGATGCATGGAAGGAAATGGGTTGGGCGGCAATCATCTTTATCGCTGCTTTGATGGGAATTGACCCTTCGTTGTTCGAGGCTGCGATGGTAGAAGGTGCTTCTGCTGTTCAGCGTGTATGGTATATCACGCTTCCTTCTATTAAACCTGTAATCGTAACTGTAGTTCTTCTTAAGCTCGGTACAATCCTTGATGCAGGTTTCAACCAGATGTTCATGTTGTATTCAGTTCCTGTATATTCTGTCGGTGATATTATCGATACTTGGGTTTATCGTCAGGGTCTTCTTGAATTCAAGTTCGCTTTGGCATCAGCTGTAGGTATTTTCAAAGGTATCATCGGTATGCTTTTGGTAATGATTTCTAACGCAGTTGTTAAGAAGATTGCAGAAACATCGCTTTTGTAATAAATAGGGGAAAAATATGGATAAACCAAAGACAGTCAAATTAACAGCTGGAGATAGAACTTTCTACGTTGTTGTTAATGCATTCCTTATTTTCATTGGTGTTGTTATTGCGATTCCAATGATTAGTACGATTACTCAGTCTGTAACTCCTAACGGTTACTTGGGAAACACATTCGAAAAATTCGTTCTTGCTCCTTGGAAATGGGACGGTTCTGCATATAGAGCTTTGTTGGGAAACAACGGATTTATTCTTGCTTTCTGGAACTCAATCAAAATTATGGTATTCGGTGTTTTGACAGCTTTGTCTTTGACGGTTCCGATGGCATATTGTATGTCTGTACCTGATTTGCCAGGAAAAAAGATTCTTAACTATTTCGTTTTGATTCCTTACGTATTCAATATTGGTACAATCCCTACATACTTAGTTGTTACAGGATTGCACCTTACAAACCACATTGCCGCTATCTTCATTCCTGGGGCAATTGGTACATACAACTGTTTGATTATGCGTGGATTCTTTGAGGGTATTCCTGAATCATTGAAAGAGTCTGCACGAATTGACGGTGCTGCTGAGTGGTACGTTCTTCTTTCTATCATTCTTCCGTTGTCTAAGCCAATCATTATGACAATCGGTTTGTACTATGCCGTAAACTTCTGGAACGACTTCATGCACGCTTTGCTCTACTTAACAAACGATAAATTGAATCCTCTTCCAATCCTTCTTCGTAACATCCTTATGGGTGCGAACATGGGTGAGAACGTAGATGTTAACGCGTTCGGCGATGCATCTGTAGCCGCAATCAAAGCTGCTTCTGTATTTATGTCTGCAATTCCTATGATGTTTGCTTATCCGTTCATCCAGAAGTACTTTACAAAGGGTACAATGCTCGGTTCTGTAAAGGGCTAAAAATTAAATTAAAAAAGTTCGTTACTAAGGCAATTGAACTGTGTTGTTTTAGTAACTTTACTGCTGTCGCTTTTGCGGCAGCATAAATTAGAAACTTTTCATTCTTATTTTTCATTTTAAGGAGGAAAAAAAATGAAAAAAGTGCTTAAAACTCTTGGAGTTGCAGCGTTGTCTCTCGCTGTTGCTGCTCCAGCTTTAGCAGCTACTGATGTAGAGCTTTGGTACGGTGCTGCCGTAACAGAAGCTGGTCCACTCCCAGACAACTGGGTTGGTTACAACATTATCAAACAGAAATGTGATGTAAATTTGAAAGCTACTGCTCTCCCTTCTGCTGAAGGTGACCAGAACACAAAAATCAACGCCGCAGGTGCAGCTAATAAACTTCCTGATATCTTCATGGTTTCTTCAGCTGTATTTGACAACCTTGTAAAACAGAAGTTGCTTGCTGAAGTTGATGATATGTACAAAATGATGCCTAACCGCACAAAGACTTTGTACTCAAAAGATGCTATCGCATTCACAACAGTTGGAAAACATTCATACGGTTTGGCTCAGCCAGGTTCAGTAATCAAAAACGAGGGTGTTCTTATCCGAACAGACTGGTTGAAGAAAGTTGGAAAACAGGTTCCAACAACTACAGCTGAGTTCCTCGATGTAATGAAAGCTTTCACAAACAATGACCCAGACGGAAACGGAAAGGCTGATACATACGGATACGGTGGATACCTTGAAACATCTGCTCCAAACGAAGGTCTCGGACGCCGCTTTGACCCAATCTTCGGTGCATTTGGTGTAGCTGGAACTTGGAACCTCTCTTCTGCTAAGACTGCTGGTCTTAACATCCACAAACCAGAGTACTTTGAAGCAATGCAGTATATGAAGAGCATTGTTGATGCAAAAGTAATCGATCCAAACTGGCTCTCATACAAGAAAGATGACTTCCGTGGTGCTTGGAAACAGGGACGCTTCGGAATTATGCGTGAACAGAATGCAGCTTATGCTTCTGAGTCTAACTATGCTCCATTTGACAAGAACTTCCCTAACGGAAGCTGGCAGGTAATTGCACCACCGAAGGGACCAAAAGGATTGTCTTCAGCTGGTACATACTCACAGGCTTATCGTATTTACTGTGTAGCTAAAAAATCTGCTTCTAAGAAAGCAGCTATCGCTAAACTCCTTGAATGGATGTCTTCTGAGGAAGGATACTACCTCCTCGGATGGGGACAGAAGAACGTTAACTACGTTTTGAACGCACAGGGTGTTCCAACTGTAGAAGGTCTTGCTGATCCATCAAAGGGATTCTCTAAATCAGAGAACCAGCCACTCACACAGCTCCGCAACATGGTATACTACAACAGCAACATTGAGTTGGCTGCTCGCTACCCAACATACAAGACTGCAGTATCTGGAAAAACAATGTCTGCTCTTACAACTCTTCGCGAGATGCAGAAATACAACTGGACTTATGCTCCTGGACAGGACAAAATGCCAAAACCAACAACTGACGTTGAGCGTTTGTACAACCAGGGTGTAACAGAGTTCATGACTGGAACACGCAAACTTGACAAAGCTAACTGGCAGAAATTCATTAAAGAATTCGATGCACAGGGTGGTGCTCAGTGGGAGAAAGACGGTATCGCATTTGCAAAAGCAAATCGCTTGGTACGCTAGTCTGCTTTAACTGACTGATATGGGCCTGACTTTACGTCAGGCCTTTTTTTTGCTATTTTTAAAGTTCGATTTTAAAGGTGTCTTGAGATGCCTGATATTACATTGTTTTGATGAAGGAACATGCTATGAAAAACAAATTCACAAATGAATTGGCTGTGTGCGGAATTGCGGCCGTATCTGCATTGGTAAAGAAAAGTTCAAATAAAATCCGCAGATTTTATTATACTGACGAACGGAAGAAAGCTTTTTCGGGATTGTTCAAGGAGCTTGCGAGCCGAAAAGTGCCTTATAACATGGTTGAATCTGAGGAACTTGAGAAACTCAGTGGAACCGTGCATCATCAGGGGGTTGTGGCGATGATAGAACAGCCTGAAATTCCGCCACTTACGACTGACATTACCGATGAATGGCTCCATACGCATCAGTCGGCACTTTTGCTCGACAGAGTTGGCAACGCAAACAATCTGGGGGCGATTGTGCGAAGCGCGGCTTTTTTTGGCTTTAAAAATATCATTATTCCGCTGGACGAGGCTCAGAGTTCGATTACGACCAGCTCGTACCGCGTTGCCCAGGGCGGAATGGAATATGTGAACGTTTATTCAATAAAATCAATCACAAAATTGCTCACTTCTATGAAAGGCAAAATGAAACGTTTTGGAACTGCTGTTGATGCTAAAACACCTGTGAGCGACATCGAAAAACTCAGCGACAAAAAGCCTGTTTTAATCATTCTCGGAAACGAGGAACATGGAATTTCCCGCGAGGTAAAAGAGAATTGTGATGAACTTATTATTATTCCTTTTGGAGGCGAAGAACAGGAAATTGAAAGTCTGAATGTCGCGCAGGCTGCTTCGATTGTTCTTTACGAATGTAGAAAATTGACAGTTTAAAATAAAAAAGGCTGCTTCCAATTAAGAAAGCAGCCTTTTTGTTAAAATCTATTTATTTGTTGTGAGCTTCTTTTGATTCGAGTACGATTCCTGCGAGGGCAACGAGCCAACCAATCAGAACGAAATATCCGCCGACTGAGAAGTAGCCGAAGATTGGTGTTACGTGGAGCGTCATTGGAATTGTGATTGCGGAAGCGATTCCGAAACATGTTCCGAGTGCCCATACAATGATATCTACAACATAAGTGTTGCAAACGAAGAAAACGATAAGGCCTGCGAGTGTTGCCAACCACATGAGAACGATGAAAGTTGCGTTGTAAGCAGTATTGATTTCATCACCGTCTTCAGATGTTATTGTATAATTATTGAAGAAAGTTGCTGCTGTAAAAATGTTTTTGAGCTGGCTTTTCTGAGCTGCGCTATCGGCTGGAGCTTCATCTGTGCCGCCTGCTGCTTCTGCAGTTGATTCCTCTGTAGCTGCAAATGGGTTTACATCAGCATTTGGTTCTTCGGCACCTGCGAACGGATTTGCATCTGCATTTGACTCGTCAGCAGCTGCGAATGGATTTACATCGGCATTAGCTTCGTCTGCTCCTTCAAAAGGGTTTGCGTCTGAAGAAAGTGTGTCACCAGAAACAGTGTCGTCTGCGAGGTCGAGTCCGCTAAGGAAGTCCAATTCTCCTTCGTCCTCAGTTGATTCTATTTCGGCTTTTGGAGTTACATAAAAAGTTGGAATTACAAATCCAATAAATGCAACTGCCATACCGATTGCAAACAGCATACGTGAGAATGATCTGTTTTTTAGATTTGATAGTGCGCTCATTAAAAATACTCCTTAATAGAAAAAAACAATATCAACATTATATAACTTTGTTCGGTATTGTCCACAAACAAAAATTGCACACTTTTTGACATATTCAATCCTTTTTGCTCTGAATTTTACAAATTTTCGCTATTTGTATTTTGGTCCGTTTATATTCCATTCGAGTTGTGATTTACGCTATACTCTTGAATTATGGGTACGATTTACGAAAAAGCACTTGAAAAACATGCTGAATGGACAGGCAAAATTTCAACGGAATTGAAAATGCCTCTTGAAACACGGGACGACCTCTCGCTCGCTTATACGCCGGGCGTTGCTGAACCTTGCCGTCAGATTCACAAGAACCCGGACGATGTTTACAAATACACTTGGAAGGGAAACACGATTGCGGTCGTTTCGGACGGAACAGCTGTTTTGGGGCTTGGAGACATTGGCCCTGCGGCGGGACTTCCTGTAATGGAAGGAAAGTGCGTTCTTTTTAAACGGTTCGCAGGTCTTGATGCGGTTCCTCTATGCATTGACACGAAAGATCCTCAGAAAATCATAGAATTCTGCAAGCAGATTGCCCCGACTTTTGGCGGAATCAATCTGGAAGACATTTCTGCCCCAAGATGCGTGGAAATTGAGCGCACGCTCATCAAAGAGTTGGACATTCCTGTTTTCCATGATGACCAGCACGGAACGGCGATTGTTGTTACCGCGGCAATTATTAATGCGCTCAAAGTTGCAGGAAAGCGACCTGAGGACTGTACGCTGGTAGTTTCTGGAACAGGCGCGGCTGGTTCTTCGATAATTCGTATGCTGCACAAGTTCGGAATCGGAAAAATCTACGGATTCAACATCAACGGAATCGTGATAAAAGATGATTATGAAAAATACGACTTTTTGACAAAGGAACTCACCGAAATCACGAATCCTGACAACAAGCGAATGACTTTGAAGGAAGCCATGGTGGGTGCGGACATTTTTGTTGGCGTTTCTGCACCGAATCTCGTTAGCGAGGAAATGGTAAAATCAATGGCACCAAAGTCGATTCTTTTTGCAATGGCGAACCCGGAGCCAGAAATCACTTACGAAAAGGCAAAGGCGGCTGGCGCGTATATTATTGGCACCGGTCGGTCTGACTATCCGAACCAGATAAACAACATCCTTGCGTTCCCTGGACTTTTTAGAGGCGCTTTGGACTGTCGTGCGAGCAAAATCACTGAGGAAATGAAGATTGCGGCTGCAAAAGGCCTTGCATCTCTCGTTTCGGCTGAGGAACTTTCGCCTGACATGATTATTCCTTCGGCATTTGACGAGCGCGTTGCGAAAGTCGTTGCAAAAGCTGTTGCGGATGAGGCTCGTCGGTCGGGACTTGCAAGAATTTAAAAATTCGGAATGACGATTTTAAATATGGGCATCTCTAAAAATTGAAGTTTTTAGAGGTTCCCGCATAAGAAGGAAAAATATGAAAGTAGCATTGATTTACGGCGGAAAATCTGGCGAGCATGAAATTTCGCTGGTTTCTGCGGCGGCAGTTGCCCGAAACATTGATTCATCAAACGAAATTGTTTTGATTGCGATTACAAAAAGCGGAAAATGGTATCTTCAGGATTCTGGCGAGCTTTTGAGAATCAAAAATGATGAGAAGGCTCACTTTGAGATTAAGGAAGATGCGTCTAAAGAGGTTTGCGTGGTTCCTGCAGGCGGCACGGAGCGCACTTTTAAGGTTGGAAACGAGACTTTGGGCGTTGACGTTGTGTTTCCGGTTCTGCACGGAACTTATGGCGAGGACGGAACGATTCAGGGACTTTTTGAGATGGTCGATGTTCCTTATGTTGGCTGCTCTACCCTTGCAAGCGCAATTACGATGGACAAAGAAAAGACAAAGGCTGCTCTCGCTCAGGCGGGCATTCCTGTAGTTCCTGGAATTTGCGTTCGCCGTTCGGATTTGGCAGATTCAAATCGATACGACGAGATTCTTGAGGAGGCTCAGGAAAAACTCGGATTCCCGATGTTCGTAAAACCGTGTTCGGCTGGTTCTAGCGACGGTGCGACTCGTGCCGCTGATTTGAGGCACTTGAACGGTGCGATTATTGAGGCGTTCAAATGGGACGACAAGATTTTGATTGAGAAGGCGATTAACGCTCGCGAAATTGAGTGTTCCGTAACCGGAAATCCTACGACTTACGACGGCAAAAATGATTTTGAAAAGCTTACCGCCTATGGTCCGGGAGAAATTGCTCCAAAGCACGAATTCTACGATTACGACGCTAAATACAACGACCCAGACGGCGCGGATCTTTTGATTCCTGCGGCTTTGCCGGAAGACAAACTTGAAGGCGTTCGCGTGCTTGCAAAGAAAGCTTTTGCGGCGTTGGATTTGTGCGGATTGAGCCGAGTTGACTTTTTTATCGATAAAGACGACGGCTACATCTACCTGAACGAAATCAACACGATGCCGGGATTTACCTCAATAAGCATGTTCCCTAAAATGTGCGGAAAATTCGGCCTGGATTTTACTTCTCTCACAACGCTTTTAATGAACGAAGCCGTTGCGCGTTTTAAGGCGACAAGAAATTTGCAGACTTCGAGATAAATTCTATTGAAGAAGAAATGAAAATTCTGTAAACTTATAGGGCTTTTACGGAATCACCGAATGCAAGGAGATGAAAACACTATGGCAACTATTGTAGTTGATGATTCAGAGAATCTCGAAAAAGCAATTAAACGTTTTAAACGCATGGTTGAAAAAGAAGGAATTATCCGCGAATTCAAAAAGCGTGAATATTTCGTAAAACCATCTGCTACTCTTCACCAGAAGAAAACAACTCTTGAGCGCAAACAGTTGAACAAGAGACGCAAGGCAGAAAGAAAAGATTACTAGTCCTAAAACTTAAATCTTAGATTTGCGAAAAGCTCCCGATTTTCGGGGGCTTTATTTTTTTGCTGCGTAAAAATCCAAATGGTATACCATTTGGACGGTTGATAAGACCGCCCAAAAAAATCAAACTACGCTTCGCTCGTTTTGATTTTTTAGGATTATCTATTTTTTGTGGCTCTCGGAGCTTAAAGGAGTTTGAATGAAAAAAATATTGATGTTGCTGGCCATGACTTTTGTGTTGTCACTAGGTTTTGCGGATGATATTGATTTGGATGATATCGACTTAACTTTTACAGACGAAAACAATGGAATTTCGCTTTCTATTCCTGCTGGGAACGGGGAGTTTAAACAGATTTTCGATCCTGATGGGGATTCTAGTTTCACTTTAGTAGACGCAAACAATGATGGGTATTTAGATATAAAAGGGTATTGCCCATTGGGCAGTGGTTCTATGGGGAGCTGTTATCATCTTTATATATATAACCCAAAGGAAAAAAAGTTTGAAAACCCTGAAGAGTTTTATAATCTAGAAATTCATGGAGATGGAACCATTACGAGTTCGTCAAGTTCTAATTCTATGGGCTCTGCCGTAACTTCTACAAAATACAAATGGGATGGAAGAAAATTCAAGAAAATATAAAGTTATAACAATTATGACTGCGGTTCTGTCAGATACGGAAAATCTACGGTATATGATGGAAGTAGTCCAAATGGAAAAGTAAAGTATTATAAAGATTCCGGTAACGGTAAAAACGAAGTTTCAAAGCAGGAATTTGAAAATATGCTTCGAAAATTCGGGCATATGTAATTCGGTATTAATCCACGCCGATAATAGCGGTTGTTTGCAAATGGTGTCCTGAAATATAGGATGCCATTTTTTTTTATTTCCCAGCCCTTAAAAAATGTAAATTTTCCTGCATTTTAGGTCTGAAAAAATGTAAGAATTCGTTGTTTTTAGGCCCGAAAAAATGTATTCTTGTAAATATGCAAAGATTCATAGTCGAAAAATTAAAAGAATGGAAAGAAAGCCCATCTCGTAAGCCGCTTGTTCTTATGGGGGCTAGGCAGGTCGGAAAGACCTGGGTGATGAAAGAATTCGGGAGGCTTTTTTACAAAAAGACGGCGTACATTTCGTTTTATAATAATTCGGCTATGAAGAATCTTTTTGATGCGGATTATGATGTGAAACGGATTCTTCCGGCACTTAGCATTCAGGTCGGTTTTAACATTACAAGCGAAGACACTCTGATTATTTTCGATGAGATTCAGAACGCACCGAAAGCATTCGAGTCATTAAAATATTTCTGCGAAGAGGCGAGCGAATATCATATAATTGCGGCTGGTTCTCTGTTGGGCGTGGCATTGCATCAAGGTATTTCGTATCCTGTCGGAAAAGTCGATTTGCTCAATCTTTATCCGCTGAGTTTTAGGGAATATCTGTATGCAGTTGATGAAAAACCTTTGAGCGATGCCCTTCTTACGAAAGATTTTGATTTAATAGACAACTTTGCGCAAAAATATATTTTCCATTTGAAGAATTATTATTTTGTTGGCGGAATGCCCGAAGTTGTTGAATCGTTCAGGAAAGATTCTGATTACAATAAAGCCCGTTCTATTCAGAATACAATCATCGCTCAGTACAGGGGGGATTTCGGTAAGCACGCAGGCGAACGGGAACTTCCGAGAATCAACATGGTTTGGGATTCCATTCCGATGCAGCTTGCAAAGGAAAATAAAAAATTCTTCTTCGGTAAAATCAAGCATGGGGCAAGAAGCAGCGAATTTGAGGTGGCGATTCAGTGGCTTTGTGACAGCGGGCTTGTCCAAAAAGTGAGCCGCGTTAATGAGCCTCACATCCCGCTTTCTGCTTATAAGGATTTTTCCGCATACAAACTTTTCGTGATTGACGTGGGGCTTTTGTGCGCGATGAGTGAAGTTCCGGCGAAGACAATCATAAACGGAAATTCGCTTTTTGTTGAATTCAAAGGGGCGATTACCGAGCAGTTTGTTCAGCAGGAACTTCGTTCGCAGACCCCGTATGTTCCATATTACTATGGAAGCGAAAGCGCGACTTTTGAGCAGGATTTTTTGATTCAAAAGGAGACGGATGTAGTTCCGATTGAGGTTAAAGCAGAAACGAATGTGCGCTCGCAAAGTCTCAAAGCATTTTATGACAAATATAAGCCGCCTCTTTCTGTACGCTTCTCTCTTCTTCCTTACAAAAAACAGGAATGGATGGTGAATATCCCTCTTTATGCTGTCTGCACTTTTGAGTGACGGAGTTTTCTGCTTTGTTTTTAGTAATGGCTGTAGCCAATCGAGGCGGCTTTTTTGTAAAGTTCATTTGCCTTTGCCCTATCTTTTTCAGTTCCGAGGCCTTGTTCGTACATGCTGGCAAGTTTTCGCATGGCGGCTGAGTCATTTTCTTCGGCGGCTTCGGAAAATATTTCGAAGGCGGTTTTGTAATCTTTTTTTACGCCCCATCCGTTAAAATAACACAGTCCCAGGTTGTTTTTCGCTTCCCTTCAGCCTAGCTGTATGGCCTCTTCGTAACAAGTTACGGCTTTTTTCAAATCTTGCTTTACGCCTATTCCGTCTTCATACAGCATGCCAAGAAAATGTTGGGCGGCTCCAATATTCGGAGCTTTTTCAAACCACTTGAAGGCTTTTGTATAATTCTGCTTTGTGCCGTCTCCCCTGCAATAAATTAATCCCAGATTGTATGCCGATTCTTCAAGTCCATGCTCGGCGGCCTTTGTAAAATACTTTCGTGCTTTGGAGTAGTTCTCTTCTATGTAATACAAACAGCCCAAATTGTGTTGAACGATAGGATTATTGTCTTTTGCGGCAGATTCAACATTTTCTGGAAGGTCTTCGTAATTTACGTCCAATTCAAAAAATTGATTTGCTTCCTTGATTTGCCGAGACGTTCGTTTTTTAGTAAAACCAAATTTCAGTGTGAGACACACTACAAAAATAATAAAAAGATTAAAAATAAAAGATTTTTTCATGGAACGCATTCTAGTACTTTTAGCGGCGTGTTTTCAAGGTAATTGTCAACTTGTAAAAAAGCATACCCTTCCCTGCCCGCCATTCGGCTTGTAACATTTTTTTTAGAATTTCTGCTATCATTTTTTATGTGATAGTGATACTATCAATGTGAAAGAAAATCTTAAAATCCTTGAAATTGTTGGCAAATTGCCCTTTCAGGGTGACTTTATAAAAAAGGCGGAAAATATGTCTGATATTCGCGTTATCGAAGTTAAGGAAAACATTCTTGCCGACAACGACAAAGAGGCTCAGGTTTTGCGCGACAAACTCAAGTCAAAGAAAACGTTCCTGATGAATCTTATGTCGTCACCGGGTAGCGGAAAGACTACTACATTGCTGCGCACAGTCGAATCCCTAAAAGACAGAATTAAAATCGGAATCATGGAAGCTGATATTGATTCAAGTGTGGATGCTGAAACGATGGCTAGAGCTGGAGTCAAGTCGATTCAGCTGCACACTGGCGGAATGTGTCATTTGGATGCGGCAATGACCGAGCAAGGCTTAAACGAACTTAAATACGACGATTTGGATTTGGTCGTTCTGGAAAATGTTGGAAATCTTATTTGCCCTGCCGAGTTTGACACGGGGGCTGCAAAGAACGTTATGATTCTTTCTGTTCCGGAAGGACACGACAAGCCGTTAAAGTATCCGCTCATGTTCAGCAAGGTTGACGCTCTCATCATCAACAAAATTGACGTTATGCCGTATTTTGATTTTGATATGGAAAAACTTCGCGAATACGTTGGTAAGCTCAACAAGAACGTAAAAATCTTCCCGATTAGCGCGAAGACTGGCGAAGGCGTTAAAGACTGGACGGACTGGCTTTTGGGCGAAGTGAGCATTCATAATCAGTAAAACAAAACGGTCATTTAGCGAAGTCAAAATGACAATTTTTAGAGGTACAAAAAAAATGGCAGAAAAAGAAACAGTCAGACCACTTATTTTGCAGCTTGGTCAGAAGATTACGGACCGGCTTGGGCGAAAAATAAACGAAAATGACCCGGAATACTGGGGATTGAACGAAATCGTAACCGACGAAATGGCAGAAGTTGCGCTCAAAATGGACGTGCGAAAGCCAATTACGCTCCCGCAGATTGCAAAGCGAACCGGAAAGGACGAAAAATATCTCGAAAAGCTCCTTATGGACATGGCGATGGCCGGTCTTATTGAATACAACTGGGAAAACCCGAAACGCGAAAAACAGTACATTTTGCCGATGTTCGTTCCTGGAAGCGCGGAATTTACAAACATGAATCAGAAGCAGCTTGAAGCGCACCCGAAGCTCGGAAAATTCTTTGAGCGAATGAGTTTTGAGCCGCTTACAAAAGTTACTCCGATGGTTCCGGAGGGCGGTGCCGGAATCGGAATGCACGTTATTCCTGTGGAAAAGGCGATTGAAGCCGAGAATCAGAGCGTTTCAGTTGAGCACATTTCTCACTGGCTCGACAAATACGACGGAAAATACGCGGCTTCTCCTTGCTCGTGCCGTTTGAGCCGACGCACTTTTGATGAAGGCTGTGCCGATGACCCGGAAGATTGGTGTATTGGCGTTGGCGATATGGCTGATTATCTCGTGGAGACTAAACGCGGTCATTACGTTACCCGCGAAAAAGTCATGGAAATCCTGAAGCACGCCGAGGACAACGGATTTGTTCACCAGATTACGAATATTGACGGCGAGAACAAGATTTTTGCCATCTGTAACTGCAACGTGAACGTCTGCTACGCGCTCCGAACGAGTCAGCTTTTCAACACCCCGAATCTTTCCCGCTCGGCTTATGTTGCCCGCGTTGAGGCAGATAAATGTGTTGCCTGCGGCCGATGCGTTGAGTATTGCCCGGCCGGGGCTGTTAAGCTTGGTCAGAAACTCTGCAAAAAAGACGGAAGCAAGGTTGAATATCCTAAGCACATTCTGCCGGACAACCACAAATGGAGCGAGAAAAACTGGGATGTTGATTACAGAAACACGAACCGTACGAACTGCTATTCAACCGGAACTGCACCGTGCAAGACTGCCTGCCCTGCCCACATCGGAATTCAGGGTTATTTGAAAATGGCGAGCGAAGGCCGCTACACGGAAGCCCTTGCCCTCATCAAGAAAGAAAATCCGTTCCCGGCGGTTTGCGGACGAATCTGCAACAAGCGGTGCGAGTCGGCATGTACCCGTGGAACGATTGACGAAGCGATTGCCATTGACGAAGTAAAGAAATTCATCGCTCAGAAAGATTTGGACTCTTCGACACGGTTTATCCCAAAAAAAGTTATTCCTTCGAACAGGGGCGAGTTTGCGCAGAAAATCGCGATTATCGGCGGAGGCCCGGCTGGACTTTCGTGCGCGTTTTACTTGGCGGAAAAAGGTTATCGCCCGACTGTTTTCGAGAAAAACAAGGTTGCCGGAGGTATGCTCGTTTACGGAATTCCAAGCTTCAAGCTCGAAAAGGATGTCGTCCAGGCAGAAATCGACGTGATGAAGGAAATGGGCGTTGAAATCAAAACTGGAATTGAAGTGGGAAAGGACGTTACGATTTCCCAGCTCCGGGAACAGGGCTACAAGGCTTTCTACATTGCAATCGGATGCCAGGGCGGACGCAAGGCCGGAATCTCCGGAGAGGAGGCTGAGGGCGTTATGACTGCGGTAGACTTCCTGCGAACCGTTGCAGATGACCAGAATTACAAAGTGAACGGAAGAACCGTGGTTGTGGGCGGCGGAAACGTTGCCATCGACGTGAGCCGTACTGCATGGCGATGCGGCGGAACTGACGTTCAGCAATTCTGCCTGGAGCAGCGAAAAGAAATGCCTGCAACTCTTGAAGAAATTGAGGAAGCCGAAGAAGAAGGAATCAAAATCAACTGCGGATGGGGCCCGAAAGAGATTTTGACCGAAAACGGAAAAGTAAAAGGAATCGTGTTCAAAAAATGCGTTTCTGTAAAAGACGAAACTGGCAGATTCAACCCGAAATATGATGAAAACGACACGATGACCATTGAGTGCGAAAATGTGTTCCTTTCGATTGGTCAGGCGATTGTTTGGGGCGACATGCTCAAAGACACAAAAGTTCAGCTTGGGCGCGGAAACGGCGTTGTTGCGGACGGACTTACCTATCAGACTGCCGAGCCTGATATTTTTGCGGGCGGCGACGTTTACACCGGCCCGAAATTCGCGATTGATGCGATTGCGGCCGGCAAAAAGGCTGCTGTTTCAATCCACAGATTCGTTCAGCCGCATTCAAGCATGACAATCGGACGCGACAAGCGTGAGTTCATTGAACTTGACAAGTCAAATATTAAGGTTGAGGGCTACGACAACACGCCTCGTCAGGTTCCTGGCAAAAAGACAGCGAGCGAAGTTGGAAGTAAGTTCAAGGAAACAAAAGTCTGCTTTACAGAAGAGCAGATTAAAAAGGAAACTGCACGTTGCTTGAGCTGCGGACAGAGCGTTGTTGACGAAAACAAGTGTATTGGCTGCGGCGTTTGTACGACAAAATGTGCATTCGACGCAATTCACCTGCATCGCGAGCACCCGAACGCAAGCCGCATGATTAAGAGCGAGGACAAGCTCAAGGCAATCCTGCCGAATATCTTGAAGCGGGAAATCAAGATTCTTTTGAATCCGAACCGCAATTCGCTGGAAAAATAATGCACGAATTAGGAATTGTCTTTCATGTAATTAAGCGTCTTGAAAATCTTGCCGAGGAAAATAAACTTTCTGAAATTCAGAGCGTGACACTTGAAATCGGTGAGGTTAGCGGCGTTGTTCCTGAATATTTGCAGGACTGCTGGAAATGGGCTGTCAAAAAGACAGAAATCATGCAGAAGTCCGAACTGAAAATCGAACCGATTGAGGCGGTAACAATTTGCAATGATTGCAAAAAAACGTACCGCACTGTCGAATTCGGAAAAACGTGCCCGCACTGCAAGAGCGACAACACCGTTCTGCAGGTTGGGAACGAAATGAACATAAAGCAAATTGAAGCGTGCTGAGGATTGTCGGGCAAGATTGATACTGATATGGTGCTATTACAAATAGTAAATGTCTGGTCATTCTGAACTTGTCTCAGAATCTCAAAACAAAGATTCCGAAACGAGTTGGGGATGACAGTTGGTTTGTATTCGTTTGTGCTACGGCGTTTTTTGAAATCGTGGCAATAACGCGAAATGCCATTGACGGACTTGGTACCGCAAGCTTTAGGCACGCTTTGGAGGTTTAAAAATGTTGTTTCAAATTTATGGAGACGCGGCTTTGTGGCAGCTTTTGGGCTGGACGGCCGTATTTGTTGGTTTGATTCTTGCGAACGAAATCGCTCGCAGGACTAAGGCTGGCGGAATCGCACTTTTGGTAGTTCTTCCGCTCGCGCTCACGGCTTACTTTATCGTTGTTGCTGTTGCTGCCGCAGGCGGCGCAGAATGGGCTTTGAAGAATCAGACTTATTTGTACATGAACGGTTGGTTCCACTACGCAAAACTCTACGCGGCAGATATCGGCTGTATCGGCTTCATGGTTTTAAAATACAAATGGGGAAAACTCGGAAAGGCTCACTGGTTCAAGGCTTGGCCTTTTGTTATCGTCGGAATCAACATTTTGATTGCAGTTGCATCTGATTTTGAGAGCGCAATCCGAGGTTCGCAGGCGCTTGCAGCCACAGGCGACCGCTGGTGGAAATCAAGCGAGAACGTATGGCTTTACGGCGGTTGGTGGAACTGGGCAAACGGAATCGCAGGTATTTTGAACATTCTTTGTATGACCGGCTGGTGGGGAATCTATTCTTCAAAAGACAAGCATCATCAGGATATGCTCTGGCCGGACATGACAATCTGGTTCATCCTCGCTTACGACGTTTGGAACTTCCAGTACACTTACGCGAACCTTCCGACTCATTCTTGGTACTGCGGTGTTGCGCTTCTTCTTGCTCCAACATTCGCGGCAGCTTTCTGGAACAAGGGCGGCTGGATTCAGAACCGCGCGAATACGCTCGCACTCTGGTGCATGTTCGCCCAGGTTTTCCCTCTCTTCCAGATTAAGAATTGCGCAGTTTTGCCTTCTCTTTATGCGAACAACGTTCAGAATCTGAACGCATTCGATTTGACACAGGTTGCAGACATCGCCACGACGGGAATCAAGGCGAACCCGGTTCCGCAGGGAGTTGTAGCAATGCTCGCGCTCGCAATCAACGTTGTTGTTCTTGCCATGATTATCAAACGTTCTGTTCAGCAGAAGAAAAATCCTTACACGAACGAGATTTGGACTGGCACAAAAGACTTCGAAGAAGCTATGGCTCGCGCCGAGTAGGCTTCTCCTTATAGTTTCATATTTTTATCCCGCAGCTGGATGACGGAGAGTTGTCCAGCTGTTTTTTTTGTTTTAAGCAGAATTTTCTGCAAGTCGGCTTGTGTTGGAGCTGTTTTGGGATTTTTATTGCGGTAATGTGTTATAGAAAAATCTGAGCCATAGAGGATATGTGAAGAAAATCAGATTTATCTGGAACTCTTTTCCGCAACTTAATTTTAGGCGAAAACAACGATCTCAAAAACAGATATACCCAGATTATGATGAGTATGTGAAAAACTTCGGTAAAAATGAAAAAAGTTCGGAGAAAAAGTTCGGAGATAATCAAAAAAGTTCGGATATAATTCTTGAACTTTTAAAAGAAAATCCAAAACTTTCTGCCAAAAAGCTTTCAGAAAAAATCGGAATAACAAGCCGAGCGGTAGAAAAGCTGTTAGCCACACTTGTAGAAAAAGGATTCATAAAACGAGAAGGCTCCCCAGAAGACGGTCACTGGGAGATTCTGAAATGACAGAAAAAACATACTGATAAAGTTTTTTTTCACTGGAAAGATTGATTTGTGGTAAAATCAGAATCAATGATAGAAGCAGAATTCGCCCGTAAATTCATCGACCAAGTTACTCAGTACACGGAATACAACATAAATATAATGAACGAGAACGGCATTATAATCGCGAGCCGTGATCCAAAAAGAATCGGAACGTTCCACGAAGTCGCGTTCAGAATCGTTAATGGAAACGAGGAACTTGTTGTTACGACGAATGCGGACGACTATCCCGGAGTTCTTCCAGGCATAAATCAGGTGATTATGCTTGATGGAAAGCGTGAGGGCGTGGTTGGAATCACCGGAAATCCTGAGGAAGTTAAGCCGATTGCACTTATTACAAAAATGGCGGTTGAGGCGATGCTGAAATTCGAGAGGCAGGAAGAAAAAATCAGGCTTCGTTTTAGCCGCAAGGACAGATTTTTTAGTCTTTTGACGCAGGTGGAGCACGCCGACGTTCGGGAACTTAGGGCACTTGCCACCGAGTTGCAATATTCAGAGAATTTGTGCCGTGTTCCGATTTTGTGCAAAATCCGGGGGCAGAACGCTTCGTCTGTTTTGAGCGTGATAAAAGCAAACAGGCTTCATACGAGCGAGGATATTAGCTTTGTGCTTGATTCAAAACATTTTCTCGTGTTCAAAACGATTGTGGCGGAAAGTTTTTCTGACTCGTGGCGAACTGAAATTGAGGCATATTTGAAGGAACCTCTCGCACGAATTTCTGCGGCAAAATTGGACTGTGCTTTTTTTGTGGGAAGTTTTCAGACGGCGTTTTCTCAGTATTATTACAGCTACCGCCATTGCAAGTGGCTAGAAGAGCAGGCGCGCCGTCAGGAAAAAATTGTTTATTTTTATGACCGTATGCCTGCGTTCATTGCGAGCATTATGCCACAGTCCGAGCTTCAGCGAGTTTTTAACGTGTTTGAAAAACAGCTGGATTCAAAATTCTTGCAGGAACTGTGCGAAGTTGCGGAAAGTCTGATTTCTTCAAATTACAATCTTGTGACTGCCTCGCAAAAACTTAACGTTCACAAGAATACGCTGATTTACCGCCTAAAAAAAATCCGTGACACGCTCGGACTGAACGTTTTGGAAAGTGCAGGGAATCGGTTCTTTCTTGAGGCATTTTATTGTTATCTTCTGAGACGGGATAATCCATAATTTAAAAATTGTATCATTGAAACAAATTTTCCATTCAATTTTGATTTCTTTGAATATGGTGTGTCTGCAAATTCACCCTTAACATTAAGTCATATAAAAAAGAAGGCACGAAGACGTGCCAAAGGGGGCTTTGCTATGACAGGTTTACCATTGATTCTTGTCTTTGTTTTGGCGATTGTTCTGATGATTGTCGCCATTTCCAAATGGAAACTGCATCCGTTTATCGCAATCATGTCGATTTCTCTCTTGCTGGGCTTGGTTGCGGGTATTCCGATTACAGACCGAATGATTGACGGCAAAAAGGTTTCGGGTATCGCTGGAATTATTGGTGCAGGTTTTTCGGGAACATTTTCGAGTATCGGTATCGTAATTATTCTTGGTGCGTTGATTGGCTCGATTCTTGAGGCGACAGGTGCTGCGCTAAAACTTGCAGACATTGTAATCAAACTTGTCGGAAAAAAACGTCCTGTTCTCGCAATGGAACTCATGGGCTGGGTTGTTTCTATTCCTGTTTTCTGCGATTCTGGCTTCGTTATTTTGAATCCAATTCGCAAGGCTCTCGTTCATCGCACAGGTGCATCTTCCGTTGCAATGACGGTTGGCCTTTCAAGTGGTTTGTTCATTGCTCACTGTTTTATTCCGCCGACGCCGGGCCCGATTGCTGCTGCCTCAACTTTGGGAATCGGTGACAATCTTTTGATGGTAATTTTGCTTGGTATCGTCTGTTCTGTATTTCCGATTATTGCAGGCGTTTTGTATGCAAACTACATCGGAAAGAAGGTTAAGGCTGATGATGAGGCTGATGCGGGCGAGGTTACAAAATCTTATGAAGAACTTGTCGCAGCTTTCGGTAAACTTCCGAACGGATTCAATGCGCTTGCTCCGATTATTGTCCCGATTATTTTGATGGCTGCGTCTTCTGTTGTCGCTATGGCAAAGATGACCGGCACATTCGCAAGTCTTTTGACTTTCTTGGGAACTCCTATTGTTGCACTTGCTGTTGGTACTCTTTGTGCTATCGTTCAGCTCAAGACGAGCGGAAAAATCGAAAAATTCTATGAACTTACAAATGAAACTTTGAAAACTGTCGGCCCGATTTTGTTCGTAACTGCTGCCGGTGGCGTTCTCGGTAAAGTAATCGCTTCTTCGGACATGGTTAACTACATCAAGGAACACGCTACAGTTTTGAGCACAATGGGAATCTTCTTCCCGTTCTTGCTTGCAGCAATCTTGAAGTCTGCTCAGGGCTCTTCTACGGTTGCGCTCACGACTACTGCCGGAATCGTGGCTCCTTTGCTTCCTGTTTTGGGACTTGGCTCACCGATTCGCATGGTTCTTGCTTGTATGGCAATCGGTGCGGGTGCAATGACGGTTTCTCATGCGAACGACAGCTATTTCTGGGTTGTTACGAATTTCGGTGCAATGTCGCCTGACCGCGGATACAAGACTCAGACTGTGGGAACTCTGGTTCTTGGTGTTGCGGCTATGCTTGAAATCTTTATTCTTTCTATCTTTTTGCACTAATTAAATTAAGGCTGGAAAAACTCATGAAACTGTTATTTGCTTCTGATTCGTTCAAAGGTACGATTACAAGCGCAGAAAGTGCGTTGATGCTTGAAAAGGCTGCTCGCGAGATTTTTGGGGAAAGCAATGTTGAATGTACCAGCATTCCTGTTGCAGACGGCGGTGAAGGCACGACCGATGCTGTAATTTCTGCCTGCAACGGAAAGAAAATCTTGGTGGGCGTTCACGGGCCTTTAATGGAAAGCGTGGAGGCATACTACGGAGATCTTGGCACGGACGAAACTGGCAAAAAATCTGCAATAATGGAAATGGCCGTTGCTTCGGGATTGCCGATGGTTCCTGCCGAAAAGAGAAATCCTCTCAACACGACGACTTTTGGCACCGGCGAACTTTTGCGCGACGCTCTCGACAAAGGATTTTCAAACATTTCGATTGCTATTGGCGGTTCTGCAACAAATGACGGTGGAATGGGCTGTATGCGCGCCTTGGGTGTTCGCTTTCTCGATAAAGACGGAAACGAACTTTTGGGGTGTGGTTCTGACCTCGAAAAATTGGTTGAAATCGACACTACAGGTCTTGATTCTCGTGTGAAAAATGCGACTTTCACAGTTATGTGCGATGTGACGAATCCGCTTTGCGGAAAAGATGGTGCGACTTACACATTCGGAAAGCAGAAAGGTGCGACTCCTGAAATTCAGAACCGTCTCGAAAAAGGAATGCAGAATTATCGTGATGTGATCATAAAAAAATTCGGCATAAATCCGGACGAGATTGCGGGTAGCGGAGCTGCAGGTGGGCTTGGAGCTGCGTTGCTCGTATTCTTGAACGCTAAACTCAAAAGCGGAATCGAGACCGTGCTTGATTTGACGAATTTTGACGAGCGGTTAAAAGGCGTGGATTTGGTTGTGACTGGCGAAGGTCGCACGGACTGGCAGTCATGCTTCGGAAAAGTTGTTCAGGGAGTAGGCGATCGTTGCAAGCGTGCAGGAGTTCCTGCCGTGGCTTTGGTCGGAAGCATGGGCGAAGGTGCCGAAAAAATCTTTGACCACGGAATCTGCTCCATGCTTCCGACGGTTGTTGATACAATAACGCTCGAAGAGGCTCTTGCCCATTCAAAAGAAGCCTATTACGCAGGTGCGTTAAGATTGTTCAAATTCATAAAGACCGGAATGGGAATAAGTCGATAGAAGTTGATTAAAACGTCTCCCAGGGGGAAAAATCCTGGGAACGTCACTATTACAACTGTCTTATGACTTCGCTTAGTAACTCTTTTAATTTACTAGCATCGGCTTTGTTTAATTTTATTTGCACATAATCACCGCTTTCTAAATCGCATGGTGGAATCTTATGTTTAGCGTCCTCTTCAAATCCTTCTAATTTTTTTACAAGTTCTTTGTTATCCATTTAAATACCTCTAATTCAATTTATGATAAATTGAATTTGAAACACGGTAGGGGCATTTACTTTTCCCTACCGTGTCATGTATCATTAGCATGATTTTTCATGTTTTCAAATTATGCTAATTTAATTTAAATATTTCTCCTTCAATTTTAGAACCATGGATTTATAAATGTCGTGTGTTTTTTCTTTATCACCAGCCTCACACGATTCAACAGCTGGTTTTATCCATTTTTGATAAATTTCTTCATAGATTTCAGGAGCATTTTTTTCTTTATCGATATTTGCGCAAATTTTTGGCGCGATGATGTAATATTCTTCAACTTCACGCTTCATACAATCATCTTTATTCATAAAAGAATCCCTGAAGTTCCTTAAAACCTCTAGTTCGTGGCAATTGTCAGGAAGATTTCGAGATTTGATTGTAGCAGTGGTAATAAAGCAAGAACCTCTTTTTGCTTTATGAATGGCAATGTCGGGACAGTCGGAATTTATCCAATCACTTTTACATTTTCCTGAGCAAAAAATTGAATAATAGATAAATTTCTTGTCCTTATCATAAATGTGAAAATTTCTTGCTGTAGAACCTTCGGGAATACCATCCCCACACCAATCGCAGTTCATAAGAACCTCCTGTTTTTAATTTATAAATTCAATGCATTATTCAAAAAAAAATTGAAGTTTGTTTTTTCATTTCGCGCTCACCGAGCGCATCGGTATATAATTACATATCTATCAATTATGTATTTTATCTGAATTTACCCATGTTATATTTAATTGTCAATAGTTCTAGGGTATATAAAATAGGAAGTAAATATAATTGTCAATTTGGTATTTTTAGATGAATAACTTACAGAAGTGCCTGTCAAAAAATATGAAATTCTATCGCAAAAAGGAAGGTCTTTCGCAAGCGGCCCTTGCAGAGAAGGCAGGCACTGCGGCAAATTACATTGCTCTCATTGAGGTCGGAAAGAATTTTCCTTCGCTTCAAATGCTCGAAAAAATTGCACTTGCACTTAATGTTGACGCATTGGATTTGTTCGACAAGAATGGCTTTTCGCTGATTGACGGCGAAACGTTGCAACAAAATCTGATAGAATCGATTGAGGAAGTTGTACGAGAGCAATTCAGTGGTTGTGTGCTTGTGAGAAACCTTTAATATTTATGCCGAGAAATTCGGTATGAACGTAATACCCCTCCCCCTCCTCTAGTCGGAAAATTCCCTAGAATTTTTCTTTCAATTAACCTAAGATTTTTGAATTAACTGCCACAAACAAGGAGTTTCTATGAAAAAAATCTTTTTGGCTTTAATGTTGATTTTGGGAATTGCCACTACAAAAACTTTTGCGCTCGGAATCGGTATTCAGGCGGGGCCTGTCGTTGGTAGCGGATTCCACAGTGGTGGAGCGATTACGTTCAAGCTTGACCAGCTTCCCTGCGTGTTCGCGGTGGCTATTCCCTCGTTTGACCCTTTTGCAATCGGTGTTACGGCTGACTGGTGGATGGAAAACCCAACGATAAAAGACTTTTGGAAGTGGTATTATGGTTTCGGTGCTGCCGGGGCTTTTTATGTTAACGGCGATGACGGAGACAGCAGCGCGGCTCTGGGGGTGGGCGGAAGAATCCTAATCGGAACGAACGTTTTACTTTTGAACGACGTTCTTGAGCTTTACGCTCAGGCGGCCTGGCAACCGATGCTTTTTGTTGGCAACGGAATCGGAACTCATTTCTTCAACTTTCCGATTGATATTGGCGTAAGACTCTGGTTCTAAAGGAAACGCGAAGAGTTAGCTTTTTGATAAAAATTTAACTTGCGCGTTGGTGGAGAGCTTGCGGGTGCTTCAAAGTTGCTGCGAAAAGCACAGTGGCAGCTTTGAGGTTTGGTCTTATTGTCCGCGCTTCGCGTCCAATTTTTGTTGGGTTGTTCAACAAGTTCATATAAAAAAAGGGAGATAAAAATGGATGAGAAAAAAATTGAATTAAAAAAGTTTGACTTTGAAAATCCTGAGCTTCTTAAAAAAGAATGGGATTACATAAGGACGCTTCCGCCAGACGAAAACGGTTTTACGAACACCGATTTTGGAATCAGCTGGGAAGATTTTTTGAACGTTTACGTGCCTTCAAAAATCAAGCTGAGCGAAGGAAAAGATTTGCCGGAAGGCTGGGTTCCGCAGACGAATTATCTTCTTTGGATTGACGGCGAAATCGCAGGAATGTTCCGCGTGCGCCCGATTCTGAACGACTTTTTGCGGAACGTTACAGGCGGTCACATCGGTTATGGTCTTCGCCCTGAGTTCCGCGGAAAAGGCTACGCTACAATCGGTCTTTCCCTCGCACTAAAGGAACTCAAAAAACTTACCGCCGACAGCGAGGCTCTTCTTTTTTGCCACAAAGACAATCCCGCTTCGCTCCGCGTAATGCAGAAAAACGGTGGTGTCGTTTACGGCGAGACCGACGAGAATTTCTGCACGAAAATCGACCTTTCGTCATTCTAATAATTTTCATTCTGTGGATTTAGGGAAGCGTAAAAGCAACTTTTTGCGTTTCTCCTTGTTCCCTAAAATCGAATCTTTTAGTATTCTTTTAGCACACCCCACCGTACCAAAAAATCATTTCCAAGATAGGAGACTCAAATGCCGAATACAATTGCAGCGCAAAAAATGGTAAAAATCCATTACACATTAACTGATAAAGATGGAAATTTGATTGACACTTCTCGTGAGCAGGGACCTCTTGAATATATGCACGGAGTTGGTTCGTTGATTCCGGGGCTTGAGCGACAGATTGAAGGCAAAGCCGCTGGCGAAAAATTTAAGGTTGTCGTTGAGCCAAAAGAAGGATATGGCGAGTATGATGATTCGCTCGTTCAGGAAGTGCCACGCAAGCAATTTGAAGTTGCAAAGCCGATTGAAGTTGGCGACACTTTTGAGGCGCAGACACCTACAGGACCGTTCATGGTTCGTGTTACAAAAGTGACCGATGACCAGATTACTGTTGACGGAAATCACGAACTTGCGGGAAAAGAGCTTTTCTTTGATATTGAAGTTGTTGACGTTCGTGATCCGAGCGAGGAAGAACTCAGCCAGTTTGAGTCAAGTTGCGATTGCGGTGGTTCATGCGGCGGCAGTTGTGGCGGCGGATGCGGCGGTTGCAGTGGCTGCGGAGAGTAAGTAAAAACTCCCCGTCCGTTTTATGCGTTTTTGAGGCTTGCCAAAATCAAGGCTGTGTTTTCCTGTTTGGAAACAGGTTTTAAGGCAACCTCAATGTCGCAAATCGACTTGTAAAGTTTTTGTCGTTCTGCATAAAACTTGTGGAACGACTCCCGAACTTCGTTTATCGATTTTGGGTTTTCCTTTGCGATATATGCAGGAAGATTCTGTAAAATTCCGTCTTGCTCGATTACGATTTCTTTTATAATTCTGTCGCACGCGGTAGTTTCGTCGGAATTCAAAAAAATCAGCGTGCCCATTTCTTTTAGGATTTTGATTGCCTCGGAATTGTTGCAAATTCCGCCTCCCGTGGCGATTACGGCTTTTTTTGAAATCTTTTTTTGAAGGTGTGCGCAGGCATCTTTTTCGGCCTTCATAAAAGCGTCTTTGCCGCTTCGCGAATAAATTTCACGTCGGGTTTTTTTTTGTCAGCTCCAAAATCACGTCGTCAGTGTCAAAAAAATTGCAGTCAAAATGATTTGCCAAAAGCTTTCCTTGTGTTGATTTTCCGCAGTGTTTTATTCCCATCAAAATTAAAATTTCATTTGATTTCATGCTTCGTTCCGTTTTTTAGATTTTTGCGGATTCTAAAAACTTAAGTTGGGTAGCTCGAAAAACTTGTTTTGCAAGATTTTTCCGCAGTTCCTGGTTGAAAGTCTTTAAAAATGCCCATTAAGT
>NZ_JPUF01000013.1 GCF_014737315.1 Treponema zioleckii
CCGTTGCGGTGTTTCACAAAAATGACGGCTGACCGTAAGAGGAATCCGATTCTCTTCGGTCGCGAACGGTCAGAATCATTTTTGTGCTCCACCTCCACTACCGCCCCAGATTTTTGGTCTGGCTTTGCAACTTGAAATTGTTCCCATAAAATCTGTGTCCCATCTGTGTGTATCTGCGTCCATCTGTGTCCCCTCTGTGTCTTCCAAAAATTTCATTTTTCACTTTTCAATTTTCCTTTTTCTAACTAACTTTATTCTATGGCAAAAAAGAAGACCGAAACTGTTTTTAAGTGCACTGAATGTGGCTATTCCCAGCCGCGATGGCTTGGACGCTGCCCTTCCTGCGGTTCGTGGAACACCCTCGAAGAATGTATAATCGACCCGAATTCGACTACGGCGGCCTTTACCGGCAATGCCGCGACCGAAAAAATAAAGCCCGTGCCGCTTTCGTCCGTTGTGGCTCAGGAAAATTCCAGAATCGTGAGCGGAATCGACGAATTTGACCGCGTTCTTGGCGGCGGCGCAATGAAGCGGAGCGCGATTTTGATTGGCGGTGAGCCAGGAATCGGAAAATCCACCCTGATGATTCAGACTTGTGCCGCAATCCACAAAGTCACTTCTGGAAAAATCCTTTACATTTCTGGCGAGGAATCTGCCGGGCAAATAAAAAGCCGTGCCGACCGGCTCGGACTTGACGTTTCATCAATCGAAATCCTCTGTACGATGCGCCTTGAAGATATAAAAGACGCGCTAATCTCCGTGAATCCTGTTTTTGTTATAATCGATTCGATTCAGACCGTTTACAGCGTGGAAGCGGGCGTTGTTCCGGGAACCGTGAACCAGCTAAAATACTGCGCAAACGAACTTATCGGCTGGGTAAAAGAGCGTGATTCGGTTCTCGTGATGTCTGCCCACGTTACGAAAGAAGGCACGATTGCGGGGCCAAAAAGCCTTGAGCACATGGTTGACACGGTGATTTCATTTGAGCGGAATGATGACGAAGTTCGCTTTCTCCGCGCCGCAAAAAACCGCTTTGGCTCAATCAACGAGCTCGGAATTTTCGCCATGACCGAAAAAGGCCTTGAAGGCGTTGGCGACCCAAGTTTGATGTTCATCACGAAACGCACAGGAAAGCCCCCGGCCGGAATTGCGAACACTTGCGTTTTTGAAGGAAGCCGCTCGTTTTTGGTTGAGATTCAGGCTCTTACCGTGCCTGCAAAATCTTCGATAAGCCGCGTGTACAGCGACAAAATCGACAGTTCCCGCGTTGCCCGCGTTGCAGCCGTGCTTGAAAAACGCACCAAGCTCCGTTTTAGCGACCAGGACATTTACATAAACGTTGCGGGCGGTGTAAAACTTTCCGAAAGCTCAATCGACGCGGCTCTTGCGGCGGCCTTGTATTCCGCGCGCACCGACGTTTCGATCAGCGAAGGCTCCGTGATTTTGGGCGAGCTTAGTCTTGCAGGCGAAATCCGCCCGATTCCTCGTGTTAAACAGCGTGTAAAAACTTCGAAAGACTTAGGGTTTGGAAGAGTGTTCGCTCCGGAAAAAGAATCTGGCGTGGTTCAAATAACCTCTATTTCCCAGGGAATAAAAGAGATTTTCGGAGCGTAGTCACTTTTGCTCACGCATTGCACATTTTCCTTCGCCAATTATTTTGCTTTTAGGCACCGGCTTTTCAGGGTTCCGCTTTCGCTCCATTGCGCAAAGCGCAACGGCTACGCCGCCCTTACAATCCGGGCTAGGTTTTGCTTGTCGCGATGTTCCCATTTCTGCTGACTTTGCTTTTGACTTGTGGGACGTTTTATTTCGGTTAAAAATGTGTTATCGATATTGATTTATTTTTTTCACAAAGCTATTCTTTTATCAGCTTGTAAAAAAGCTGATAAACTCTCTCCGATGTCCTTTTTTGGACAGCAAGGGGCTTAAGAAGCGTTGCTTTTTAGGTCCCTTGTTTTTTTTATCCTCAGTTTGAGTTCTTGCTCTGCGAGACCATCGTTTTGGGCGGAACGGACTTTGTGATCCACGTGTTTCCGCCAATCGTGCTTCCCTTTCCGATTACGGTGTTGCCGCCGAGTATCGTCGCGTTTGCGTAAATCGTTACGTCATCTTCAATTGTCGGGTGCCTTTTTTTGTCCATAAGGGATTTTTCAACGCTGAGCGCGCCGAGAGTCACTCCCTGATAAATTTTTACATTGTTCCCGATAATCGTTGTTTCTCCGATTACGACGCCTGTTCCGTGGTCGATAAAAAAACTTTCCCCGATTTGTGCGCCGGGATGAATGTCAATGCCAGTTTTTCCGTGAATGTATTCGCTCATAATTCTCGGAATTACGGGAATTCCGTTTGCATGCAGAAAATGCGCGAGCCTGTGTACTATAATAGCTTCAAGGCCTGGGTAAGAGACAATTATTTCCTCGTTGCTTTTTGCCGCAGGGTCCCCCTTAAAGGCTGCCACAACATCACTGTGGATTGTTTTTCTGAGTACAGGAATTGCTTCGATTAGTGCGAGGGAAGCCTGTTCTGCAAGTCTGAAGCAGTGTGATTTCGGAACGTTTTCTTCTGCTCCGTCACATGCAGAAACTGTGTAAATCAAAGCTTTTTGAATTTCTTTCGTAAGGACCGTTATGATTCTGTTCACCCGTTGCCCTGTTATGTAGCGGATGTTGTGCGTGTTGAGTTCTTCCGCCGTCTTGTATCCCGGAAAAATGAGGCACTGCAAATCATGAATCACCGAAACAACATTTTCCTTGTTAGGAAAAGAATCGATTCCGGCCTCGTTGATTCCGCCAAATTCAACATACGAAGCAAGAATGTTGTCTACCATCGAATCTATGCACATGATTTTCCGCCTTGAATAAAAATTTCTAAAAATGAGACTCAAAAAATGATTTTTTGAGATTCTGAAAACAGTAACATGAATTAAAACAAAATACTACAATCATTTTTTTTGAACTTATTTAAAAAGTTGTATGGAATTCTATTGACACAAAAGAATTGATTGTCTATATTTTCAAAACACGTAAAGTTAACCTGCTCTTGTAGCTCAGTTGGTAGAGCACAGCATTGGTAGTGCTGAGGTCAGCGGTCCGATTCCGCTCGGGAGCTAGTTTGGATTAGTTATTAATTTTGAATAATTGATTATATAGGAGTATAAATAATTATGGGTAGCAAGAAGAAGACTGCAATTGATATCATCGCGCTTCAGTGTACAGAGTGTAAACGAAAGAATTACACAACTACAAAAAACCGCAAGAATATCCAGGGAAAACTTGAGAAGAATAAGTATTGCCCATTCTGTCGCAAAGAAATTCTTCACAAAGAAACAAAAGCAAAATAAAATTAACAGCTGTTTTGTTAACTTTTGCTTGACATTTTGTTAAAAATAGAGTACAACAATACAGCTTTAATAATAATTTAGGTCAGTAGCTCAGTTGGTAGAGTTGCGGTCTCCAAAACCGCCTGTCGTGGGTTCAAGTCCTGCCTGGCCTGATAATTTTTTTTAAGTGAGTGTTAGGGGATTATTATGGGAAAAATGCTTAACTTCTTTAGAGAGTGCGGTGCAGAACTTAGAAAAGTTGTGTGGCCTTCCCGTGATGATGTTGTTGCATCCGTAAAAGTAGTAATTTTTACTACGATTATAATTGCTGTCATCCTTGGTGGATTGGATTTGTTGTTCAGTACACTTTATCGTTTAGTATTCTAGTTTTTTTTAGTAAGCCTGTCGGTTGTGAGCCAAGATAATAAAGCCCATGATTTGACAGGCTTAATATTCATTTTATACATTTTTCTTTTTATTCTTTATTAATAAAAGTTTCGCAGAATCTGAATATTTCGATTTTTATTCATCTTTAATAAAAGATTTTAAGAGATTATAAGGTTGTAGATAATGGCAAAGAGCTGGTATATCGTTCATACATACACAGGTTATGAAAAGAAAATTGAGCGTACAATCCGTACAAAACTTGATGAGCGTGAATTGGATTCAAGCGTCGTAACGGACGTAAAGGTTCCTGAAGAAGAAATCGTAGAAGTCAAAGACGGAAAAAAGAAGACTCGAAAAAATAAATTTTTGTCAGGCTATATCATGCTTGAGATGGATTTGCCTCAGCTTGGCTGGAAAAATACTTGTTCTGTAATCAGAAGCATTCAGGGCGTTACAGGTTTCGTTGGAACAAATCCGAATGAAAAGCCTCGCCCGATTTCTAATGACGAAGCTAAAAATATCCTTATGAAGACTGGTGAAATCAAAGGCGACAAAAATGTCCGCATCAAGCAGGATTATGCTGTTGGTGACCAGGTTAAAATTACGGCGGGACCTTTTGCTACGTTCAGCGGCTCTGTTGAAGATATCAACGCAGAGCAGAATAAACTTCGTGTTTTGGTACAGATTTTCGGTCGTGCCACACCGGTTGAAGTTGACCTGACACAGGTTGAAAAGTTGGTCAACTAGTTAATTAGTTTAGAACTTTTGGGAGAGGTGCAAGTCCGTTGGACAGAGGCATCTCGTCAATACCAATTTAAGGAGCTATAAAATGGCTGCAAAAAAAATTGTAGAAGTGTTCAAAATTCAGGCACCGGCAGGAGCTGCAACTCCGGCTCCACCAATCGGACCTGCTCTTGGACCTAAAGGCGTTCCAGCACCAAAATTCTGTCAGGAATTCAATGCACGAACTGCCAAAATGGAAAAAGGACTTATCATTCCAGCAGTAATCACTGTTTATTCAGATAAGTCATTCACTTTCATCCTTAAAACTCCACCTGCTTCTGTTCTTATCAAGAAAGCATTGAAGTTGGAAAAAGGATCTGCAAATCCACTTCGTGATAAAGTTGGAAAACTCACTCAGGCTCAGCTTGAGGAGATTGCAAAGACAAAGCTTCCTGATGTAAATGCAAATGATCTTGAAGCTGCAAAAAAAATCGTAGCTGGTACTGCTCGCAGTATGGGCGTAGAAGTGGAGGCCTAAGTAATGAAACACGGAAAGAAATATCGTGAGTCACTCAAGAAGTACGATCCACAGCAGTCATATGACGTTGCAAAAGCTTGTGCTCTTGTAAAAGATCTTCACTTCGTAAAATTTGATGAGACTGTAGAACTTCATGTTGCTCTTCGTCTTGGAAAGAGCCAGACTGTTCGTGATACATTGGTTTTCCCAAATCAGTTCACAGCAGAGAAGAAAGTTCTCGTATTCTGTTCTGAAGAGCGTGCAAAAGAAGCCCTCGATGCAGGTGCAGCTTATGCTGGTTCAAAAGAGTACATCGACAAAGTAAAGGGTGGTTGGCTTGATTTCGATATCGCTGTTGCAACACCTGATATGATGAAAGATGTAGGTCGTCTCGGTATGGTTCTCGGACGCAAAGGTTTGATGCCAAACCCAAAAACTGGAACTGTAACAAATGACATCGTAACAGCTATTGGCGAGCTCAAAAAGGGTCGTACAGAATTCAGAGCTGATAAAGAAGGTATCATCCACATTGCTGTAGGTAAGGTTTCTATGGACGCTGACAAAGTTGCAGAGAACGTAAAGACTTTGCTCACAGAACTTGATAGAAAAAAGCCAGCTGATGCAAAAGCTGATTTTGTTCGCTCAGTATCAGTAAGCTCTTCAATGGGTCCTGGTGTTTGGGTTGACTTCAAGGAGGAGGCATAATTTATGGCTATTCTTGCTAAAAGTGTACAGCCTGCTAAAACAGCAGCTATTGAAGCTACAAAAAAAGCATTTCAGGAATACAAAGATTTTATCTTTGCTGAATATCGTGGTTTGACTGTAGAGCAGATTACAAAGCTCCGCAAACAGCTCCGAGAAAAGAATGTACCTCTCAAGGTTGTAAAGAACAACTTTGCTAAAGTTGCATTCGATGAAATGAAAGTTGAGAATGTTGCAGACTTCCTTAAGGGACCTACAGCAGTCGCAATGTCAAACGAAGATTCAAACGAAGTTGCAAAAATTTTGTTTGACTTCGCAAAAGAAGCTCCTGCACTTGTTGTAAAAGGTGCTTACGTAGAAAACGAAGTATACGATGCTGCAAAAATCGAGGCTTTCTCAAAAGTTCCTGGAAAGAAACAGCTTATCGCTATGCTTATGTCTGCTATCAATGGACCAGCTCAGAAACTCGCTGCTACATTGCAGGCTTATGTTGATAAAAAATCACAGGAAGGTGGAGCTGCTCCAGTAGCAGAGGCACCAGCAGCTGAGTAATCAGTTCGCGTGACTGTGAAGTAAGGTCAGGCTTCAATTGCTGTCGACTGTCCTTACGACTTTTATAAAATGCGGAAAAATCAATGACAGTTTGTCTTGACCGCATAATATTTTTTGGTTCGATATAAAAATCAAAATCGAACATGCCTATTTAGGAGAAGATAATATGGCAGCTCTTACAAATGATCAGATTCTCGATGCAATCGCATCAATGACAGTTCTCGAAGCTTCAGAACTCGTAAAAGCAATGGAAGAAAAATTCGGTGTTACAGCAGCTGTTGCTGTAGCTGCAGGTCCAGCTGCTGGTGCTGCTGGTGCTGCTGAAGAGCAGACTGAATTCACAGTGTCTCTCGACAGCTTCGACGCTGCTAAAAAAATTGCTGTTATCAAAGCCGTTCGCGTTGTTACAGGTCTCGGTCTTGGTGAAGCTAAAGCTCTCGTTGAAGGTGCTCCAAAAGTACTCAAAGAGGGTGTTTCTAAAGCTGATGCTGACAAGATCATCGCTGATATCGAAGCAGCTGGTGGAAAGGCTTCAAAGAAATAAGTCTGACGAATATATGATTATTACGGCTGAGCGGGCAGAAAAATCTGTTGCGGCTTAGCTAAATACTCTCGGATTTTGCGAAAAATCCAATTGCGCTTACGTTTTAGGTTGATTTAGTGTATTAATTTTATTAATATTATTTTCATCCTAAAACGTAAGCTTTATGTGTCTATAAAACTTACTCAATAAACTAAATGCTGCCACGATGGCGGTTCGCCTTGCCGAAAGGCTTTAGCTTTTCATTCTTGTGCTGTGAGAAAAATTTGTATGTCATATGAGTTTTGATTCATGTAGCAGTCTGAAACAGCAAATCTTCTATCCAATAAGACAGGGGGATTGAATGTTCGCTAAAAGTAGAACAATCAACCGTCAGTATTACGGGAAAGACATCCAGAATTTCATGGAGATTCCCAACCTTATCGACATTCAGACGTTATCGTATGAATCATTCCTTCAAAAAGAAAAATTAGACAGAAAAGAACCTTTGGAGAACAAAGGTTTGCAGGAAGTTTTCAATACAACCTTCCCGATTGACAGCCCAGACGGCTCAATGGCTCTTGATTTTGAATATTATGAGCTTGATGAGGCTCCGCTCTCTGAGCAGGAGTGTAAGCAGAAGGGAAGAACTTACGCAGCTCCTCTCCAGGCAAGCATAAATCTTACTTTTAAAGAAAGCGGTGCTATTCTCCAGAGAAAAATTTTCATGGGAAATATTCCTCTTATGACAGACCGCGGCACTTTCATCATCAATGGTGCAGAGCGCGTTGTTGTTTCCCAGATTCACCGTTCGCCTGGTGTAATTTTTAATCATGACAAAGGCGTTTATTCATCTCGAATTATTCCTTACCGTGGTTCATGGCTTGAATTTGAGATTGACCAGAAAAAAGAACTCATCTACGCAAAGATTGACCGCAAGAAGAAAATCCTCGGTACAATCTTCCTCCGTGCATTGGGATATTCTTCTCGTGAAGAAATCATCAGATGTTTCTATCTTACAGAGAATGTTTCGGTTGACCCTTCTAAAAAGGATGACCTCGTAAACAAAGTTCTTGCAAGTGCCGTAAAAATCAATGACGGTGATGAAGAAAAAATTCTTTTCAAAGCTGGAACTAAACTTCATCCGCATGACATTGACGACCTTCTCGCACAGAACATCAAGGAAATCTGCGTAATCAAATTCAACGCACGAAAAGATCCTGATAACAAAGATGAGGAAAATCCGTCTCTCGACAGTGAGATGATTATCAACTGTTTTGAGCGTGAGGAAATCCGATTCTCTAAAGAAGGTTCTGAAAATGAAGAGCCTACAAAAGAGGACGCGCTTTCGGCAGTTTACGCCGTTCTCATGCCTGGCGAGCCGATGACCGTTGAGAATGCTGAAAAAGATCTTACTTCAATGTTCTTCTCAATCCGTCGTTACGATCTCGGTCGTGTTGGTCGCTACAAGCTCAACAAAAAATTCGGCTACACAGAGCCTGTTGAAGAACACACTCTCGTAAAAGACGATATTATTCAGACAATGAAATACCTTATTAAGGTATACAACGGTTCTGAACCATTGGATGATATTGACCACTTGGGTAACCGACGAATCCGTTCTGTTGGTGAGTTGATGACTAACTCCCTCAAGACTGCATTTGCTCGTATGGAGCGCATTGCAAAAGAGCGCATGAGCAACAAAGAGACTGAGACGATGAAGCCGATGGACTTGATTTCTAACAAGCCAATCACTGCTGCAATTAAAGATTTCTTTGGTTCATCACAGCTTTCTCAGTTCATGGATCAGGTTAACCCTCTTTCTGAGCTTACTCACAAACGTCGTCTTAACGCTTTGGGACCTGGTGGTCTTTCTCGTGACCGCGCAGGATTCGAAGTTCGAGATGTACACTATACTCACTATGGACGAATGTGCCCTATTGAGACTCCTGAAGGTCCGAACATCGGTTTGATTGTTTCATTGTCTATTTACACAAAAGTCAATGAATACGGATTCCTTGAGGCTCCGTTCCGCAAAGTTGTTAACGGAAAAGCTACGAACGAGGTTGAGTATCTTTCTGCAATGGACGAGGACAAATACTACATTGGTCAGATTGCTGAAGGTATGAAGGCTGATGGTTCGTTCCCTACAGAAATGGTTTCTTGCCGTCACCGTGGTGACTACACGACTCGTTCTGTAAATGACATTCAGTACATGGACGTTTCTCCTCGTGAGGTTATTTCTGTATCAGCTTCTCTCGTTCCGTTCCTTGAGCATGATGACGCCAACCGTGCGCTCATGGGTTGTAACATGCAGCGTCAGGGTGTTCCTTTGCTCTTCCCTGAGCCACCTTTCGTTGGAACTGGTATGGAGCAGAAGGCTGCTTATGACTCTGGCGTTCTTGTTAAGGCTAAGCATGCCGGTGAAGTCGTATGGGTTACAAGCGAGATGGTAAAAGTTAAGCCTGAAGATTCAGACAAGCTTGATGAGTACCCACTTTTGAAATATCAGAGAACTAACCAGGATACTTGTTATCACCAGAGACCGACCGTACAGGTTGGCGAGAAAGTTCAGAAAGGTGCTGTCCTTGCAGATGGTCCTGCTACGTTCAACGGAGAGCTTTCTCTTGGACGAAACCTTCTCGTTGGATTCGTTCCGTGGAATGGTTACAACTACGAGGATGCCGTACTTATCAGCAAGCGCGTAGTTAAAGAAGATATGTATACTTCTATCCATATTAAGGAATTCGAGACTGAGCTTCGGGAAACAAAACTTGGACCTGAAAAAATCACTCGTGATATTCCTAATACAAGCGAGAAATCTCTTGAGCACTTGGATTCAGAAGGTATTATTTGCCGCGGTGCGAAAGTTCGTGCCGGAGATATTCTTGTTGGTAAAACAACACCGAAATCTGAGACGGAGACAACTCCTGAATTCAAACTTTTGAACTCAATCTTCGGTGAAAAGGCAAAAGAAGTTCGTGATTCTTCACTCAAAGTTCCTCACGGTGTTGAGGGCGTTGTAATCGGTATTGAGCGATTGAAGCGTTCTGAAGGCGACGATTTGGAGCCTGGAGTTGACGAGAAGGTAAAAGTTCTTATTGCCAACAAGCGAAAACTCCGCGAAGGTGACAAAATGGCTGGACGACACGGAAACAAGGGGGTCGTTGCGCGAATCTTGCCGGAAGAAGACATGCCATACTTGGAGGACGGAACTCCTCTCGATGTATGTTTGAACCCTCTTGGTGTACCTTCCCGAATGAACATCGGTCAGATTATGGAATCTGAGCTTGGTATTGCCGGACGTTATCTAAATGAATACTACGAGTGCCCTGCATTCCAGACTCCTTCTCAGGAGATGATTGCCGAGAAACTCAAGCAGGCGGGATTGAGTCCTGACTGTAAGCAGATTGTACGCGACGGACGTACAGGTGAGCCGTTCGTTAACCCGATTTTCGTTGGTGTAATTTACTATCTCAAATTGCATCACTTGGTTGACGATAAAATGCACGCTCGTTCAACAGGTCCGTACTCACTTGTTACTCAGCAGCCACTTGGTGGTAAGGCACAGTTTGGTGGTCAGCGTCTTGGAGAAATGGAGGTTTGGGCACTTGAGGCTTACGGTGCTGCAAACACATTGCAGGAGATGATGACGATTAAGTCTGATGATATGAACGGACGCTCAAAGATTTACGAGTCAATCGTAAAGGGCGACCCGGCTGCTCCTGCCGGTGTACCAGAATCATTCAACGTAATGGTTCAGGAACTTCGTGGTCTTGCATTGGACTTCAAGATTTACGATGCCAAAGGAAAACAAATCGCTTTGACAGAGCGTGATCAGGAACTTATCGACAAGGCAAGTTCAGGATTTGATAAGGAGGAAGATGATGCGTGATATTCAGGATTTTGACTCGATTAAAATTAAATTGGCCTCTCCGGACAATATCCGTGCGTGGTCTTATGGCGAAGTAAAAAAGCCTGAAACAATCAACTATCGTACTCTTCGTCCGGAGAAAGACGGTCTTTTCTGTGAACGTATTTTCGGTACGACAAAAGAATGGGAATGTTACTGCGGTAAATTCAAGTCTATCCGCTACAAGGGCGTAATTTGCGACCGATGTGGTGTTGAGGTAACTCACTTTAAGGTTCGCCGTGAGCGAACTGGACACATCGAGCTTGCGGCTCCTGTAAGCCACATTTGGTATTATCGCTCGGTTCCTAGCCGCATGGGCTTGCTCCTTGACTTGCAGGTAGCGGCTTTGCGCTCGGTTCTTTACTATGAGAAATATATCGTCATCGATGCCGGTGACACTGACCTCAAAAAAATGCAGCTTCTTACTGAAGAAGAATTCATTGAGGCTGAGGAACGCTACGGACAGTCTTTCCAGGCTGGAATGGGTGCTGAGGCAGTAAAAACTCTTCTTGAGAACTTGAATCTTGACGAACTTGCAGCAGAGCTTCGCCAGAAGATGATTGAGAAAGGAACAAAAAGCGACAAGCGTTTGCTCAAGCGAATCGAAATCGTTGAGAATTTCCGTTCGTCTGGAAACAAGGCTTCTTGGATGATTCTTGACGTGATTCCTGTCATTCCGCCGGATTTGCGACCTATGGTTCAGCTTGACGGAGGACGTTTCGCAACTTCTGACTTGAATGATTTGTATCGCCGAGTAATCAACAGAAATAACCGCTTGAAGAGACTTATGTCTCTTTCAGCTCCAGATATCATCATTCGAAACGAAAAACGAATGCTTCAGGAAGCAGTTGACGCTTTGTTCGACAACTCAAAACGAAAAAGAGTTGTTAAGGGGGCTTCGAACCGACCTTTGAAGTCAATTTCTGACATGCTCAAAGGTAAGCAGGGACGATTCCGACAGAACCTTCTCGGTAAGCGTGTTGACTACTCTGGTCGTTCTGTAATCGTTGTAGGTCCTGAACTTAAGCTCTGGCAGTGCGGTCTTCCTACAAAAATGGCACTTGAGCTTTTCAAGCCTTTCATTATGAAAAAGCTTGTTGACAAGGACGTTGTATTCAACATCAAAAAGGCTAAGATGCTTGTTGAGCAGGAGTCTCCAGAAGTTTACGCAATCCTTGACGAAGTTGTTCGTGAGCACCCGGTTATGCTTAACCGAGCTCCTACATTGCACCGTCTTGGTATTCAGGCGTTCGAGCCAGTTCTCGTTGAAGGAAAGGCTCTTAAACTTCACCCTCTCGCATGTAAGGCTTTCAACGCCGACTTCGACGGTGACCAGATGGCTATCCACGTTCCGCTGACGCAGGCTGCTCAGATGGAGTGTTGGACGCTCATGCTTTCTGCAAGAAACTTGCTTGACCCGGCAAACGGTAACCCAATCGTATTGCCTTCTCAGGACATGGTTCTTGGTATTTACTATATGACTTCCGTAAAACCGAACGCGAAGGGAACTGGAAAACGTTTCTCCGATGCGGACGAGGCTACGATGGCTGCGGAATTGGGATACGTTGAGTGGGGTGCGTTGATTAAAGTTCCGGCTCCAAAGAATTCATTCAAAGATGGTGAATTCAATGCCGGTGATTTGATTTCAACAACTGCTGGACGAATCCGATTTAATGCGGCAATGCCTGATGAGGTTGGATACATCAATCCTCACATTTCGGAAGCGGATCTTAAAAACAAAGTAACCACAGGTATGGGCGATAAAGATTTGAAGAAGATGATTTCAACTGTTTATCACAAGCAGGGCCCGTGGGTTACGATTAAAATGCTTGATGCAATCAAAGACGTCGGATATAAAAATGCAACTTTCTTCGGCGCAACTTTGTCTATGGACGATATCATCATTCCTGCAGAAAAGAAGGAGATGGTTGAGAGTGCAAACAAGCAGGTTGACGAATATGTAAAACAGTACTCTGGCGGTTTGATGACTGCGGAGGAACGTTATAACAAAGTAACTGATATTTGGGCGCGCACTAACGATAAGCTCACAGACATCATGATGAAGCAGTTTAAGGAAGATAAAGATGGCTTCAACACAATCTACATGATGGCTGACTCTGGTGCCCGTGGTTCTAAGAAGCAGATTTCTCAGCTCGCCGCAATGCGTGGTTTGATGGCTAAGCCGAACGGCGACATCATCGAGCTTCCTGTAAAATCAAACTTTAAGGAAGGTCTTTCGGTTATTGAGTACTTCATTTCTTCAAATGGTGCTCGAAAAGGTCTTACGGATACGGCTTTGAAGACTGCGGACGCTGGTTACATGACTCGTCGTCTTGTTGATGTTGCTCAGGATGTAGTAATCAACGAAGAAGACTGTGGCACAATCAACGGTCTTGATTATACGGCAATCAAAAATGGTGATGAAATCGTAACGCCTCTCTCTCAGAGAATCGTTGGTCACTTCACTATTGAACGCGTCGTTCATCCTGTAACTGGAGAACTTATCTGCGATGTAAACGAGTACATCACAGAAGATCTTGCAAAAGCGATTGAAGAAGCTGGTGTTGAGAAGGTTAAGCTCCGCACCGTACTTACTTGTGAAGCTGAACATGGCGTTTGTGTAAAATGTTACGGAAAGAACCTTGCTCGCAACAAGCTTGTTGAGATTGGTGAGGCAGTCGGTGTTATTGCTGCTCAGTCTATCGGTCAGCCTGGTACACAGCTTACGATGCGTACTTTCCACGTCGGTGGTACTGCGTCTAAGGAAACTGAGGATAACCGCATAGTTCTTAAGTATCCGATTCTCGTTGAGGGATTCGTTGGAACTAACGTACCAACAGACGATGGTTACATGCTCTTTACCCGAAAGGGATATATGAACGTAACTCGCATCATTGATGTGCTTGATGTTTCTGAGAGCGAACTTAAAGTTCAGAAGGATTCTCGCGTTCTTAAAGGAACTGTTATCGCTTCTTCTTCAAATGGTGATATTACGGCTTCTGCTAACGGACGAGTTCTCGTTGTTGACGGTAAGGTTTACCTTGCTGGTAACGAACTCAAAATCGATATCGGAAACGGTTCTACAATTCAGGTAAAAGCCGGACAGGTTGTTAATGCCGGTGAAATTATCGGAACGTTCGACCCTTACTCAGAGCCGATTATTGCCGAGGTTTCTGGTATCGTCAGATTTGAGGATGTTATTCCTGGTACAACTCTCGTTGAGAACGTTGATGCTGTTACGGGTTCTGTTGAGCGCCATATCAGCGATCTTCATCTTGACGTAAAACAGCCTCGAATCCTCATCACTGATGATGACGGTTTGAGCTTGGGTTCTTACTTCCTCCCTGCTGGCGCTGTCCTCCAGGTTGAAGAACATGCACAGGTTAAAGCCGGCGAGACTCTCGCTAAAATGCCTGTTGCAGCTGCAAAAACAAACGATATTACTGGTGGTTTGCCACGAGTTTCTGAATTGTTTGAGGCTCGTAAGCCAAAATCTCCTTGTGTACTTTCTCAGATTTCTGGAACAGTTAAATTTGAGAGCGTTCAGAAAGGTAAGCGCGTTGTAGTTGTTGAAGATGCTTATGGAAAGAGATTCGAGCATCTTGTTCCTATTACAAAGCGAATGCTTGTTCGTGACGGTGATACTGTTGTGGCTGGTGAGCAGCTTTGTGACGGTTCTCCGAGTGCGCATGATATTCTTGCAATCCTTGGTGAGAATGCTCTTCAGGAATATTTGATGACTGAGATTCAGCAGGTTTACTCTGCACAGGGTGTATCTATCGATGACAAGCACATTGGTGTTATCGTTCGTCAGATGCTCCGAAAAGTCGAGGTCGTTTCTGTAGGTGACACAAGATTCATCTTTGGTCAGCAGATTGATAAATATCACTTCCACGAGGAAAATGCGCGTGTAATTGCAGAAGGTGGACATCCGGCTGTTGCACGTCCTATGTTCCAGGGAATCACGAAGGCTGCTTTGGCAACCGATTCGTTTATCTCTGCATCTTCGTTCCAGGAGACTACAAAAGTTCTTACGGACGCTTCTATTAAGGGGTCTACAGATACATTGCATGGTCTTAAAGAGAACGTAATCATTGGTCACATGATTCCTGCCGGAACTGGTATCCGTGATTATCGGGACATAAGACTTGAAGATGGTTCTGGTGTTGACTTGAATGCACAGATGGAAGAAATTCTTGCTAAGCGCAAGGAAGAAAAATCTGCCGAGGCTTTGATTGATGAGCCTATGGAAGATTCTGCTTCTTCTGAGGACTAAAAATGTCATCTCCAAAAAGTGGTGAATTCTGATTTTTTGGAGATGCCGGAATGCCTTGCCGACACAGCATCGGTGAGGCATTTATTCACGATACAAATAAATTCTATAAAAACAGGTTTATTTGTATTGACTGTTTGAATGGAAATTCGATAAACTTACCAAACTTGGATTTTCTAGTTAATACTGTCGGGGTGCTGACCGACTAAAATATAGGAGAAATAGGCCGATGCCTACAATTAACCAACTTATTCGCAAAGGTAGACAGTCTTTAGCAAATCAGACTAAAGCACCTGCGCTTGAGTCATGTCCACAGAAACGTGGTGTTTGCACTCGCGTTATGACTGTTACACCAAAAAAACCTAACTCAGCTCTTCGTAAAGTTGCCCGTGTTCGCTTGAGCAACGGTATTGAAGTTACAGCTTACATTCCTGGTATTGGACACAACCTTCAGGAACACTCAGTTGTTCTTATTCGTGGTGGTCGTGTTAAGGATCTCCCTGGTGTACGCTATCACATTATTCGTGGTACAAAAGATACTCTCGGTGTTGATGGTCGAAAACGTGGTCGTTCTAAGTACGGCGCAAAGAGACCAAAGGCATAATAAGAAATATTTGAGAGGATTACTATGGGAAGACATAAGAAGTCAGAAAATCGTCCAATCGTACCTGATTCAAAATATAACAGCCCGGTTGTTACAAAATTTGTATCTCGCATGATGTTGGATGGAAAAAAAGATACTTGTACAAAAATTATCTACAAAGCAATGGATCAGTTGAAAGCTAAGACTGAAAAAGATCCGCTTGAAGTATTCTTGAAAGCACTTGATAACGTAAAACCAGTTGTTGAGGTTAAATCTCGACGTGTTGGTGGTGCTACATATCAGGTTCCAGTAGAAATCAGAGATGCTCGTAAAGAGGCTCTTGCTATGCGTTGGATTATCGCTGCTGCTCGTGCACGAAGCGGACACGGTATGGCTGACACATTGGCTGCTGAGTTGCTTGACGCATTCAACAATACAGGTTCTGCATACAAGAAGAAGGAAGATACACACAAAATGGCTGAGGCTAACAAAGCTTTCGCTCATTACCGCTGGTAGTTTCCGTCTTTATAATGCCTGCTTGTTTTTTTATGAAAATAAAATTGCGGCAGGCTTTTTTTTTATTTAAAAATCCTAAAAAAATAAAATAAAATGCTTGCACTTTTTTTATAAATGTTGTATAAATTAGGAACTTAAATAATAGCAATACAGGGTTCTTTGAAAAATTAGACGAACTTCATTTATTAAGTTCGGTAAAGGTCGTAAAGTCAACAAATAGTAGAGTAATGCGTGAGTAGTCCGCTATTGTTTTCAGGTTTTTACATATCTGAACATCCTCAGTTCAGATAATTCTAAATAAAGACTCTGGATGCCAAACCAGTTGTCAATGATTCATTAGTTAATAATCGTTGATTATGTATCTGTAAGTTCTTTTGTAGGGCTTGCATGTAAGAGTGGTCATAAAAGTGATGATGTAGGTGGGTCCGGATGTTGAGTGCTTCGAAATGTTATGAAGTACTTGTGATAAGGTTTGTGAATTGATTCCTTGTATCCAATATCCTACCATTTTTATAAATAATCTTTGAATTAGTGTGTATGCGAATGTAGCACTTTCGGTTGGAAGTGTTTGCGTTCTGGCTTAAAGTGCAACACATAAATATTTAATATGCCGACAGAGTTTATCGGCAAAGGAGAAAAACATGGCAAAGGAGAAGTTCGTTAGAACTAAACCTCACATGAACGTTGGTACTATCGGTCACGTTGACCATGGTAAGACAACATTGTCTGCAGCTATCACTTCATACTGTGCTAAAAAGTATGGTGATAAAGTACTTAAGTACGATGAAATTGATAACGCTCCAGAGGAAAAAGAGCGTGGTATCACAATCAACACTCGTCACCTTGAGTATCAGTCAGACAAACGCCACTATGCACACATTGACTGCCCAGGACATGCTGACTATGTAAAGAACATGATTACTGGTGCGGCACAGATGGATGGTGCTATTCTCGTTATCGCTGCTACTGATGGTGTAATGGCTCAGACAAAAGAGCACCTTTTGCTCGCTCGCCAGGTAGGTGTACCGAAGATTATCGTATTCTTGAACAAAGTTGATCAGCTCGACGGAGATGAGGAAATGCTCATGCTCGTTGAGGAAGATGTTAAAGATACAATCCAGAAATATGGATTCTCTGCTGATACACCAATCATTAAGGGATCTGCTTTCAAAGCTCTCCAGGACGGTGCTCCAGCTGAAGATACACAGTGTATCGAGGAACTTCTTGCAGCTATGGACTCATGGTTCGATGATCCAGTTCGCGATGCTGATAAACCATTCTTGATGCCAATCGAGGATATCTTCACAATTTCTGGACGTGGTACTGTAGTAACAGGACGAATTGAGCGTGGTGTTGTTAATATGAACGACCCAGTTGAAATCGTTGGTATCCGCCCGACAGCTTCTTCTACTGTAACTGGTATCGAGATGTTCCAGAAGACTCTCGATCAGGGACAGGCTGGTGATAACGTTGGTATCTTGCTCCGTGGTGTTGAGAAAAAGGACGTTGTTCGTGGACAGGTTCTCGCTGCTCCTGGAACAATTCACCCACACACGAAGTTCGAGGCTCAGATTTATATCTTGAAAGAAGAGGAAGGTGGACGCAAAAAGCCTATCCACTCTGGATATCGCCCACAGTTCTACTTCAGAACTACAGATATTACTGGTACAATCGAGCTTGATGAGAATGTACAGATGGTTTTGCCTGGTGATAACACAAAAATCAAGGCAGAGCTTATTCACCCAATCGCTATGGATCAGGGATTGAAACTCGCTATCCGTGAAGGTGGACGTACAATCGCTTCTGGACAGGTTACAGCAATTATTGAATAGTAATTAAGATTTGCAGTGGTTCGGTTTTCCGGGCTACTGCAATATTAGGAGAATAAAATGGCTAACGGAAAGATTCGCGTCAGACTTCGTGCTTTTGATGTTGAACTTATCGATCAGAGTGCAAAGGCCATCGTGCAGACAGTTCTTAAAGCAGGAGCAAAGGTTTCAGGACCTATCCCGCTTCCAACAAGAATCAACAAGGTAACAGTTCTTCGCTCACCACACGTAAACAAAAAGTCTCGTGAGCAGTTTGAGATGAGAACTCACAAACGCCTTATTGACATCCTTGAACCATCATCAGATGTTATGGATTCATTGATGAAATTGGAACTCCCTGCCGGGGTTGATGTAGAGATTAAACAGTAATTAAGCGATAAATCGTACTACGTTGTAGTTAAGGTTTGTTGTTAAAAAAAACGGTAACGGTCCCATGGATCTGGGATGGCGGCCGATTAGCAGAAGATTCTTAGATTCAGGTGCTTTTTTGTGGCTGAATGGTAAAGAGCTTCTTAGGAGTTATATCAGAATGAAAGGTCTGATTGCAAAAAAAGTAGGAATGACTCAGGTATTTGATGCAAACGGAAATCTGACACCAGTAACCGTGATCCAAGTAGAGCCAAATACTGTTGTTGCTACTAAATCGACAGAAACTAACGGTTATAATGCTGTTGTTTTGGGCGTTGAGGATGTAAAAGAATCACGCGTAAACAAAGCTTATAAAGGTCAGTTTCCAGAAAACATTGCACCAAAGCGCCATCTGAAGGAATTCAGAGATTTTGAGAAAGAAGTTGCTATTGGTGATCAAGTGGGTCTTGAGTTGTTTGAGAAAACATCATTTTTGGATGTTACAGCAACTTCAAAAGGAAAAGGTTTCCAGGGTGTTATGAAGCGCTGGGGATTCCATGGTGGACGTGCGTCACATGGTTCTAAATTCCATCGCGAAGCTGGTGGTACAGGAAATTGTACAACTCCAGGACACTGTCTTAAGAATGTTAAAATGCCAGGACACATGGGCTTTGAGCGTGTAACTGTTCAGAATCTTAAAATTGTAAAAATTGATCCTGAACTTAAAGTAATTATGGTTCGCGGTGCTGTTCCAGGTGTTAAGAATGCTACGCTGATCATCAAGTCTGCGGTTAAGAAATAAAGTCGAGGAATAAGATGGAAAAGAAAGTCTTTTCAATCGATGGTAAAGAGCTGCGAACGATTACTCTTGATGATAATGTTTTCGGTCTTCCAGTAAACGAAGATGTTATTTACTATGCCATCACTAATGAATTAGCAAATAAACGTGTAGGAACAGCGTGTACAAAAACACGTTCAGAAGTACATGGAAGTAATGCTAAACCTTACAAACAGAAGGGAACTGGACATGCACGTCGTGGTGATAAAAAATCACCAATTACACGTGGCGGTGGAACAATTTTTGGACCAAAACCACGCGATTTCAGCTATGCTATCCCTAAGAAAGCTAAGCGTTTGGCAATGAAATCAATTTTGAGTCTTCAGGCTCAGAGTGATAGAGTTGTTGTTGTTGAAGATTTTACTGTTGAATCAGGAAAAACAAAGGACTTGTTGAAAGTTCTTAATAACTTCGTAAAAGATGAAAGAACCGTTGTTATCTTGAAGGATGATGATGGAAAAATTAAGCAAGCTGGTAGAAATATCAGACAGCTTTCGTTCCTTTCATACAACAGATTGCGTGCACATGACTTGTTCTATGGTCGCAAGGTAATTTTGTTGGAAAGTGCTGCGAAAAATCTTTCAGAGTTCTATAAAGTTGAAGAGGAGGCTAAATAATGATCAGTTTTAATGATGTTCTTATTGAGCCAGTACTTTCAGAAAAAGCTACTACTTTGCGAGAGCAGGGTAAATATGTTTTCAAAGTTGCTCCTTCAGCTACTAAGATTCAGATTAAAGAAGCTGTAAGAAAATTGTTTGATGTTAAAGTTGTATCATGCACAACTATTAACGTAAGCGGCAAAGCTAAACGGGTTCGTGGAAAACCTGGTAGAACTGCTAGCTGGAAGAAGGCTGTTGTACGCCTTGCTCCTGGCGAAACTATTAAGGTATTTGAGGGCGTTTAAGCCTTCTTGAATTAAGGGGAACCAGATGGCTCTTAAAGTTTTTAAACCATATTCAGCCGGTACTCGCAACCGTATTGATTTGGTAAGAGATGAACTGACAGCTGATAAGCCTGAGAAAACACTGGTATCAGGTAAAAAATCAAATGGTGGTCGTGGTCAGGGTGGACGTATTTCTGTACGCCATCAGGGTGGCGGTCACAAAAGAAAGTATCGTGTAATTGATTTCAAAAGAAATAAACACGGTATTCCAGGAACTGTAAAGACAATTGAATACGATCCAAATAGAAGTGCTAATATCGCTTTGATTTACTATGCTGATGGTGAAAAACGATATATTATCGCTCCAAAAGGATTGACTGTTGGTCAGAAAATTATGTCTGGAGAGAATGCTGCTCCTACTGTTGGAAATGCACTTCCTCTTGAGGCAATCCCAGTTGGATTTACAATTCATAACATTGAGTTAACACTTGGCCGTGGTGGTCAGTTGGTAAGATCTGCTGGAGCTAGCGCTTTGGTAGCTGCTAAAGATGGTGAGTATGTAATCATCCGTTTGCCATCAAGTGAAACACGCCGTGTACATGGAAAATGCTACGCAACAATCGGTATTGTTGGTAACGAAGAAAGAATGAATACACAGCTTGGAAAAGCTGGTCGCAAACGCTGGCTTGGTATTCGTCCTACTGTACGTGGTATGGCTATGAACCCTGTTGATCACCCACTTGGTGGTGGTGAAGGTGCAGGTAAAGGACATGTTCCAGTTACTCCTTGGGGACAGCCTTGTAGAGGATACAAGACTCGCAACAAGAGAAAGACTTCTAGCCGCTTCATTGTTTCACGTCGCAAGAAGTAATCTTATAGGAGTTAACGGTGTCAAGATCTGTTAAAAAAGGACCTTTCATTGAAAAGAGTCTTTATAAGAAAGTTATTGAAATGAACAAAGAGTCAGACAAGAAGATGATTAAAACATATTCTCGTTGCTCTACAATTATTCCAGAGATGGTTGGAAACACAATCAGTGTTTACAACGGAAAATCATGGATTCCTGTATACGTAACTGAAAACCTTGTTGGTCATAAGTTGGGAGAGTTCGCTCCTACTCGTACATTTAAGGGTCATAGCGGTACAGATAAAACTGCTGGTAAATAAGGGTGGATATTATGGCTGAGAAGAAAGGTTATGTAGCCACTACAAAGTTCCTTATCGCATCTCCTACAAAGGTTCGTCCTGTAGCTCATGTGGTAAATCAAAAGTCTTGCTCAAAGGCTATGGCAATTCTTGAAAATATGCCGCAAAAAGGAGCACGACTGATTCAGAGCACTCTGAAATCAGCTGTTGCTAATGCTTTGTATGCAAACAAGAAATTGGATGAAGATATGTTATATGTTAAGGAAATTCGTATTGACGAAGGTCCAAGACTTAAGAGAGTTTGGTTCCGTGCTCGTGGACGTGCCGATCAGCTTTTGCGTCGAATGTGCCATATAACAGTCATCGTTGATGAGAAGGCGGGGGAATAAAGTGGGTCAGAAAGTAAGTCCTATTGGTTTGCGTCTTGGAATTAACAAGACTTGGCAGTCACGTTGGTATGCTAATCCACGTGAGTATGCAGACCTCGTTTTGGAAGATTTGAAAATCCGCAATATGGTAAAAGCACTTCCTGAGTGCCAGAATGCTGATATTGCTGAAATTGAAATTGTTCGTCATCCACAGAGAGTGACTATTGTTATTCATACTGCTAGACCAGGTGTAATCATCGGTGTAAAAGGTGCGACAATCGAAAAGATTAGCGCTGAATTGCAGTCGAAACTTACAAAGAAAGTTCAGATTAAAATCAAGGAAGTTAAGAGAGCAGATATCAATGCTTCTTTGATTGCTCAGAACGTTGGTCGCCAGTTGGCTGGTCGCGGATCATTCCGAAAGGCTTTGAAACAGGCTTCTTCAAATGCAATGAAGGGCGGGGCTCAGGGAATTAAGATTCGTTTGTCAGGACGTCTTGGTGGTGCCGAGATGAGAAGAAGTGAGGAACACAAAGAGGGACGAGTTCCTCTTCACACTCTTCGCGCTGACATTGATTATGGAACATTTGAAGCACATACAACATACGGAAAAATCGGTGTAAAAGTATGGGTTTACAATGGTATGAATTATGGACGTGAACACACCGAGGATGTTGGCCAGACTACAGAGAGAAAGCCACGCCACGAGCGTTCAAACTCAAATGGTGACAAACCAAGAGCAAAACGTCCTGCTCGTGTGGCAAATACTTCTAAGGAGTAACATAAATGCTTAGTCCTAAAAGAGTTATTCACCGTAAGGTTCAACGCGGTAGAATCAATGGTTGTGCTACTCGTGCTAATAATATTGACTTCGGAGACATTGCTCTCGTAGCAATGGAGCCAGTTTGGCTTAACGCAAGACATATTGAGGCTGCACGTGTTGCAATCAACCGTAAGCTTGAACGAAAAGGTAATGTTTGGTTGAGAGTATTCCCAGACAAACCTGTTTCTAAAAAACCTGCTGATACACGTATGGGTAAGGGTAAAGGTGCTCCAGAGTTCTGGGCTGCTGTTATCAAACCTGGTGTAATTCTTTTTGAGGTTGGCGGAATTGATATCAAATTGGCAGAACAGGCTTTGTCTTTGGCTGCTAGCAAATTGCCAATCAAAACAAGAATCGCTTTTAAGCCAACTAAAGATTAAGGAGTAAGAAATGGCTGATACAAAGAAGAAGAATGTAAAAGAATTGTCTTACGCTGAATTAGTTGCTGAACGCGATGAGCTTAAAAAGAAATACATGGACTTAAGATTTCAGATGGTAATTGGTCATGTTGATAGTCCAATTCAGAAGCGTGCGATGAGACGTCAGATTGCAAGAATCAATACGTTTATTCGTCAGAAGGAAATAGCTGAATCAAGCAAGTAGGAGCTATAAAGTGGAAGAACAGGTTCTTCAGACTAAAGAAGGCAAACGTTCACTTGTTGGCATTGTAACTAGCGACAAGATGGATAAAACCATTGTTGTTTCAATTGCCACAAAACGAATGGATAGCCTTTATAAAAAGTACGTAACACGTACTAAAAAGTGTAAGGCACACGATGAAAAGAACGATGCTCATATCGGAGATACAGTTCGAATTGTAGAGTGCAGTCCTATCAGCAAAGATAAATGCTGGAGACTCGCTGAGATTATTGAAAGAGCAAAATAAGTTAAGGAGTTAAAGACATGCTTCAGATGCAATCAAATTTGACAGTTGCCGATAACTCTGGCGCTAAGCTCGTTCAGGTAATCAAGGTTCTCGGCGGTTCACATCGCCGCTATGCCGGAATCGGTGACATCGTTGTAGTAGCTGTAAAGGAAGCAATTCCAACATCTACAATCAAAGAAGGTTCTGTAGAAAAGGCAGTAATCGTTCGTGTTTCTAAAGAATATCGTCGTCCAGACGGAACTTATATCAGATTCGATGATAACGCTTGTGTTATCGTTGATGGCGATAAGAATCCAAAAGGAAAGCGTATCTTTGGACCTGTAGCACGTGAACTTCGTGATATGGATTATATGAAAATCGTATCATTAGCACCGGAAGTACTTTAAGAGGAGTTTCTGAATAATGAGCAAGAATTTCAAAATCCATAAGGATGATACAGTTCAGGTAATTGCAGGAAAAGACAAAGGTAAGAGAGGTACTGTTGTACGTGTTCTTACTAAGAAAGATGCTGTAATCGTATCTGGAATCAACATTGTTAAGAAAGCAATGAAAAGACGTAGCCAGCAGGATCAGGGAGGAATCGCTGATGTTGAGGCTCCGTTGAATATTTCAAATGTAGCACTCATTTGTAAAAAATGCGGTCCTACAAGAGCTGGTTATAAAATTGACGGCGACAAGAAGATTCGTGTTTGCCGCAAGTGTGGAGAAGCACTGTAATGGATAACTACGTACCACGGCTTAAGAAAGTCTATAAGGAAACAATCGCTCCTGAGCTCTTCAAAGAACTTGGTTACACATCAGTTATGCAGATTCCTACTATTAAAAAGGTAGTTGTAAGCATGGGTGTTGGCGAAGCTCTTACTAATAAGAAACTCCTTGATGCCGCAGTAGCTGATATTTCTCAGATTACTGGACAGCACGCTGTTAAAACGAGAGCTAGAAAGAGTATTGCTAATTTCAAACTTCGTGAAGGTAATGAAGTTGGAGTTATGGTAACATTGCGTGGAAACATCATGTATGAGTTCCTCGACCGATTAATCAATGTTGCTTTACCTCGTGTAAAAGATTTCCGTGGAATCAAAGCAACTGGTTTTGATGGTCATGGAAATTTCTCTCTTGGTATTACAGAACAGATTATCTTCCCTGAAATCGACTTTGATAAAATCACTAAGATTTCAGGAATGAATATCTCTATTGTTACTAGTGCACGAACCGATGCTGAGGCACGTGCTCTTCTTACCAAGTTCAGAATGCCTTTCAGGAAATAGTGGGGAATTCATGGCTAAGAAATCAATGATTATCAAGGCGAACCGCACTCCAAAATTCAAGACACGAGAATATAATCGTTGTCAGATTTGTGGTCGCCCTCGTGGATATTTGCGTAAGTTTAAGATGTGCCGTATTTGCTTCCGCAAAATGGCAGGTGAAGGTTTGTTACCAGGTGTAACAAAATCTAGTTGGTAGTGGTAGGAGATTAAAATGAGTGTTTCAGATCCAATAGCAGACATGCTTACAAAGGTTCGTAATGCTGTTCAGGCTCGCCACGAAAAAGTAGATGTTCCTACTTCAAAGCTTAAGCTGGAAATCGTGAAAATCCTGAAGACAGAAGGTTACATTAAGAATTTTAAGAAAATTCAGGAAGATGGAAAAAATATCATTCGTATTTTCTTGAAATATGATGAATCTAACGATTCAGTAATTCATGGTCTTGAAAAAATTTCAAAACCAGGTCGTCGTGTTTATTCTGCATGTAAAGATTTGCCACGTATCTATAATGGATACGGTACATTGATCGTTTCAACTTCTACTGGTGTTACAACTGGTAAGAAAGCTAGCGAAAAAAATGTTGGTGGCGAATTAGTTTGCAAAGTTTGGTAGTGGGAGGAAGAAATGTCAAAAATTGGTAAGCTTCCTGTTTCTATCCCTTCTGGAGTAACAGTTTCAGTTAATTCTGGAGTTGTTGCTGTAAAAGGTCCGAAAGGAGAACTTAAAGAGACTATTAATGAAAAATTGGTTACTGTTGAAGTAAATGGTAACGAATTGATTGTTAAACCTGTTGATGAGTCAAAGAATGCTGGTGCAGCTCACGGTTTGTACCGCAACTTGATTCATAATATGGTTGTAGGTGTTACAACTGGCTTCTCGAAGACTCTTGTAATTACTGGTGTTGGTTATCGTGCAGAAGTTCAGGGGAAATACCTTGTTATGAATCTTGGTTTCTCTTCAGAATTTATTGCTGTAATTCCAGAAGGTCTTACGGTTACAGCCGATGCTCAGGGAAAAATCACTATCAGCGGTATTAGTAAACAGTTGGTAGGCGAATTCAGTGCTCAGATTCGTAAATTGAGAAAACCTGAACCATATAAAGGAAAGGGAATCCGTTACGATAACGAAGTTATTAGACGTAAAGTCGGAAAAACCGGCGTTAAATAAGGTATAACATATGTTTAAGAAACTTAATGACAAAGCAAGAAAGCGCCTCCATCGAAAGGTTCATATCCGCAAATCTGTTTACGGAACTGCTGAAAGACCTCGTATGACTGTATATCGCAGTAATACAAACTTGTATATCCAAGTTATTAATGATGATGAGGGAACTACTCTTGCTTCTATCTCTACTTTGGAGAAGGAATTTGCAGACTTGAAGCCTAACACAGAAGGCGCTGCAAAACTTGGAGAAGCTTTTGGTAAACGACTTCAGGATAAGAAGATAACTACTGTTGTTTTTGATCGCAATGGTTACTTGTATCATGGTGTTGTAAAAGCCCTTGCTGATGGAACCCGTAAAGCCGGGATCATTTTCTAGGAGAGTTTATGGAACGCCAAAATAAATTCGATAGAGAAAAAGATCAGAAAGAATTCGTAGAAAAGCTGGTCAGATTAAATCGAACTGCAAAAACTGTAAAAGGTGGACGACGAATGTCTTTCTCTGCACTGACGGTTGTTGGTGATGGAAAAGGTCGCGTAGGATACGGATTTGGTAAAGCAAATGATGTATCTGAGGCGATCAGAAAGAGTATTGACCGTGCTAAGAGAAATCTTGTTAATGTTTACGTTAAGAACGGAACATTGCCACATGAGATGCTTGGAAAATATAAGAGTTCTTCTATCCTTTTGAAGCCAGCATGTCCTGGAACTGGAATTATCGCTGGTGGTACTGTACGTGCAATTATGGATGCTATTGGTGCTACCGACGTTATTTCTAAGTCTTTGGGATCATCAAGCCCTGTTAATGTAGTTCGTGCTACATTTGATGCGCTTGCTCATCTTATGGATGCAAAGAAAGTTGCTTCTAACAGAGGCAAAGCTTTGCAGGATATGTGGGGTTAATAAATGGCAAAGACATTGAAAGTAACTCTTGTAAAGAGCACAATTGGTCAGAAACCAGAGAAAAAAGCTACTGTTCGTAGCCTTGGTTTGAAAAAACTTAATTCATCTGTTGAGAAAGAAGATACACCTGCTCTCAGAGGTATGATTGCCGCTGTATCTCATCTTGTAAAAGTTGAGGAGTCAAACTAATGGCAGATTTTATTTTGAGTGCCCCAGAGGGTGCTAATAAGAAAAGACGCATTGTTGGACGTGGATCTTCTTCTGGTAGTGGTACAACAGCTGGTAAAGGAAACAAAGGTCAGCAGTCACGTTCTGGTGGAAAGACTTACGTAGGATTTGAAGGTGGTCAGATGCCTCTTTATCGACGCATTGCGCACAGAGGTTTCTCAAACTATCCTTTCAAAAAAGAATATGTTTGTCTTAATGTGAAAGTTCTTGAAGAAAAATATTCTTCTGATGAAACTGTAAATAATGAGTCTCTTATTGCTAAGGGATTGATTAAATCAGCAAGTGCCTTGGTAAAAGTTCTTGGTGATGGAGATTTAACAAAAAAATTGACAGTATCAGTAGCTAAAGTTTCAGCTTCAGCAAAAGAGAAGATTGAAAAAGCTGGTGGTTCTGTTGTTGCTCCTGCAGAAAAAGCTTCTGAAGAAAAATAGTAATCATTGGGGACTTTCATGGCAAATAATCCTGTTGTAAATATTTTCAGAATTAAAGAACTTCGAGATAGATTGTTCTTTACTTTTGTAATACTTGTCGTTTTTCGTCTTGGTTGTGTTTTGACAATACCAGGTATTGATGCAGCAGCCCTTGTAACTTATTTCGAAGGGTTGGTGAATCAGAATAAAAACGCATTTGCCAGCTATATGGACTTCTTTGCCGGTGGAGCATTTTCAAATTTTTCTGTGTTTATGCTTGGTGTTATGCCATATGTATCAACACAGATTATTTTGCAACTTGCGCTGATTATCTTCCCTGGTCTTAAAAAGGCTGCTCAGGAAGATGGCGGTCAGCGCCGAGTTGCTGCTTGGACTAGAATCGGTACAGTATTTGTGTGCTTGATTCAGTCCTTGGCTGTAACTGTTTATGCAAGTAGCATTCCTAATGCTATTGCAATGACAAATCCGATTGCCTTCAGATTGCTTGCTATGCTCACTGTAACAACGGGAGCTATGGTTACAATTTGGTTGGGCGATCAGATTACAGCGCACGGCATTGGCAATGGAATTTCCATGTTAATTTTTGCTGGTATTGTTGCAAGATTGCCACATGCAGTAATGGATCTTGGAAAGAGGATTCATTCAGATCAGATTAACATTGTACTCGTAATTGTTGTACTTCTTATGTTTGTTGCTATCATTGCGCTTGTTGTTTTTGAGCAGCGTGGTGAGCGAAAAATACCTGTGCACTATGCGAAACGCGTTGTTGGTCGAAAAATGTATGGCGGTGGAAGCACCTATATACCTTTTAAGATTAATCCTTCCGGAGTTATTCCTGTAATTTTTGCATCATCATTCTTGACTTTTCCTTTGCAGATTGTTTCTACTTTGGGTAACCATGCAGAAGCACCTCGTTGGGTTTCAAGGCTTTCTGTTATTCTGACCCCTACAGGGTTGTTGTATAACGTATTATTGGTCTTGCTCATCGTTTTCTTTGCTTACTTCTATACGCAAGTAACGTTGAACCCGATTGAAATTGCAAAAAATGTTCGTGAGAATGGTGGTTCGATTCCTGGAATTAGAACAGATAAGATTGAAGAATATATGCAGAAGGTTCTTAATCGACTTGTTCTTCCGGGTTCTTTGTATCTCGCTCTTATTGCGGTTATTCCGACAGTCGTTCAGATTTTCTTTGATTTTCCACAGTCAATAGCAATGTTGATGGGTGGAACATCATTGTTGATTCTTGTTGGTGTTGATCTTGATACAATGAGCCAAATTGAAGCATTGCTTAAGATGCATCATGCTGACGGATTAGTAAAAAAAGGCAAATTGCGTTCTAGAAAATTGTAAAATTTAATTTTTTTTCATGTTTATATATGGAATAAAGTTAAACATTTATGGTATACTCATTTCCCTAGGTTTTGTAACGTTATGTTGCAGAACCTTGATGAGTATCTTTCTTTGGGGGATTTTTATGAAAGTACGAACTAGCGTAAAACCCATCTGTGATAAATGCAAAGTTATCAGAAGAAATGGGATTGTACGTATTATTTGCAGTAACCCTAAGCACAAGCAGAGACAGGGTTAAGGAGTAAATAGATGGCTCGAATTGCGGGAGTTGACCTCCCAAATAAGCACGTTGTAATTGCTTTGACTTATATCTTTGGTATCGGTCGTTCATCAGCAAAGGCAATTTGTGAAAAAACAAACATTAATCCTGATAAAATGGTAAATGATTTGGATCAGGATGAACAGGCAAAACTTCGTTCTGTAATTGATGCAGAATACAAAGTTGAAGGTCATCTTAGAAGTGAGATTGGTCTTAACATAAAGCGTTTGATGGATATCGGTTGTTATCGTGGTCTTCGTCATCGCAAGGGATTGCCAGTAAGAGGACAGAGAACTAGAACTAATTCTCGAACTCGAAAAGGTAAGAAAAAGACTGTAGCTAATAAGAAGAAGGCTGTCTGATAACGGAGGATTGATTAATGGCTACTGTAAAAAAGCGAAAGGAAAAGAAGAGCGTATACGAGGGAAACGTATATATTCAGGCTACTTTCAACAATACAATCGTAACAATTACAGACTTGAATGGAAATGCACTTTCATGGGCATCTTCAGGTGGGCTTGGATTCAGAGGAGCAAAAAAATCAACTCCTTTTGCGGCTCAGACTGTAGCAGAGACTGCTGTACAGAAAGCTGTAAGTTATGGATTGCGTGAGGTACATGTGTTCGTAAAAGGACCTGGTGTTGGTCGTGAAAACGCAGTTCGTTCTTTGGGCGCATTGGGACTTAAAGTAAAATCAATTTCTGATGTTACTCCTATTCCTCACAATGGATGCCGTCCTCGAAAAACTCGTCGTATGTAATTCAGACCGATTTTGGTTTGTTTTGCAACGATAAAAATTAAAATCTTGGACATCAAGGAAGAAGGTTATTTATTAATTTAGAGCAATCTAAAATATAAGTAAGTTGAAAATCCTTGACTAACGAAATGAGTTGCTCCCAAGTGGGGCATAAGTCAAATAAAAGGAGTTCTGATGGCTCGCAAAAATCTGCTCAAAGGATTTAAGAAACCAAAAAGCATTCAGTTCGAACATCTTGAGAATAACCCTAACTATGGAAGATTTACAGCTTATCCTTTCGAGACTGGATTCGGTACAACTGTAGGAAATACGCTTCGTAGAGTTTTACTTTCCTCAATTCAGGGGTATGCTGTTTCTTCTGTGAGAATCACAACATTCGATGTTGATGATGTGCCGCATGTTATTTCAAGTGAGTTTGAATCAATTGCTGGAGTTTCTGAAGATACTCTTGAGATTTTGAATAGCTTGAAACAGATTCGTTTGCGTCTCCCAGAGGATGTAGAGCAAGATCTTCTTACTTATGAATTCAAAGGTCCTGGCACTGTAAAAAGTGATGACTTTGAAAAAGAAGGACAGCTTGAAGTTCTTACGAAAGGTGTTGATATCTTCACAATGATGGATACAGCGCACATTCAGTTTGAGATTCAGGTTGATTTAGGTCGAGGCTATGTTCCTGCAGAAGTAAATGAACATTACATTGAAGTTGTTGGTACAATTCCAATGGATGCAATTTTTACTCCTGTTCGCAAGGTAAAATATTTAATTGAGCCTTGTCGTGTCGGACAAAGAAACGATTATGATAAATTAATTCTTGAGATTTGGACTGATGGTACAATTTCTCCAGAAGATGCTCTTGCTGAGGCTGCAAAAATTGCGAAAGATCATTTCTCTATTTTTGTTAACTTCAACGATAGTGATTTATCAGGAAGTGATGATATGGATGAGGGTGATGAGAAGATTCGTCAGTTGCTCAATACTCCAGTAGAAGAACTTGAACTTTCAGTTCGCTCTTCAAATTGTCTCAAAAATGCTAACATTCGTACAATTGGTGAATTAACACGAAAGACTGAAGATGACATTGCCAAAACTAGAAACTTTGGTAAGAAAAGTTTGACTGAGATTAAAGAGAAACTCCTCGAATGGAACTTGAATCTTGGAATGACAGATTATAGCCATCTTAAAAATTCTGTTGATTTAACAAAGCCTAAGCAAAAGGAAGAATCTAATGAATAATAAGACAGGTTTTAACGCCCTCTCTCGTACATCAGCACATCGTCGTGCTATGTCACGCAACATGGTAACTTCACTTTTCAGGTTTGAACGCATTACGACTACAAGCGCAAAAGCTAAAGAGGTTCGTAAAGCTGCTGAAAAATTGATTACTAGAAGTAAAGAAGATACTGTTCATAATCGTCGTATCGCTGCAAAGTTTATTCAGGATGAGAAAATCTTGAACAAACTCTTTACAGAGCTTGGACCACGCATGAAAGATCGCAATGGTGGTTATACACGCATTATGAAGATTGGTTTCCGTCAGGGTGATGCCGCTGATATGGTAATCCTTGAGTTGGTTGACTATAAATTGCCAACTGCTGATGATACTGCTGAAAAGACAAAGAAAACTAAGTCTAAGAAAGAAGCACCTGCATCATCAGAGGCTTCTGCAGAAAAACAAAAAAAGACTCCTGCAAAGAAAGCTGCACCAAAAGCAAAGAAAACTGCAGCAAAAGCAGATGAATCAGCTGAGTCAGCAAAATAAGGAGTGAAGAATGTCTAAATCACATCGCGGAACAGGTGTTCGCACAGAACCTAAGCACGGTCGTGGAAAATGCCCGGTTTGTGGAAATGAAAACGTAAAAGTCCTTTATGAAAAGGAAATTGACGGCAAAACTGTAAAAGTTTGCAAATTCTGCAACGCAAAAATGAAGAACGTTGCTAGAAAAGAAGCTAGAGCTGCAAAAGCTGCTGCTCCTGCTGCGGAATAAGCTTTTTCGATAAATAAATAGTATCGAAGCTATTCATACGCCATCTCTTGAAACACAGAGGTGGCTTTTATTTTTTTTAAATCTTCTGGAATCCGTTGATAAAAACTTGATTGTTGTATTTTTTTGAATGGCAAAGAATTCTGGCGGTCTTTTTTTTAATCATATGTCATTGTTTGTTATCATTTTGATTATTGAGTGTTTCAAAACTTGCATTCAGGGCATAGTTTGCGAGTTTCCGGGTGACGTCCGCGAGGAGGTGAGAATTTCTGAAGCTGGATTCTGAATAAATTTGCCATGAAAAAAAGTGAGTTTTGAAATACCACAATTGATAAACAAAAAGGCTTGATTCCATTTTTTATTGGAATCAAGCCTTTCGGGTAACTTAGAAAATTACTTTGCTAAAACATTACGTTATGCAATGTTTATTTGAATTCTTTTTGGTTGGACTTCTGGACGGCGAGGAATTCGTATTGAAAGCACCCCGTTTTTGAATCCTGCAGAAACATTTTCTTCATCAATGTCTTTTGGCAATGAGAAGGTTCGTTTAAAGTCTGGATGCCTGCGTTCGCGAATCAAATATGTCTCTTCCTCGTTCGCGTTGACATTTTCTTCATTTGAAGATTCTGTTTTGACTTCTTTTTCTGCTTGTTTTACTGATGAGATTGTAAGTACGTGGTCGTTCAGCTCAAGGTTTACGTCTTTTTCTGAGCGTCCTGGCAAATCTACGTCGAAGACATAAGAATCGTTGTTTTCCGTAACATCGACAGCAGGTGTAAAAGCACTGTTTTGTGTGCGACCAAATCCGTAATAATCTGAATTGAGCCAATCGTTAAAAACTGATAATGCGTTCATAATAAACCTCCTGTATTTTTTATGCAACTTTGATTTGAATGCGTTTTGGTTCTTCTTTTGCTTTTCGGCCGATTTTTACTGTAAGAACTCCATTCTCAAAAGCGGCTGAAACTTTTTCTGAATCAATGTCGTCCGGCAACGTGAATCTGCGTTCGAAATCTGCACGTCTGCGTTCACGGAGCAAGATGTGTGTGTTTTTTTCTGTTGTTTTTTCGCTTTCGGATTTCTGTTCTGTCTCTTTCTGGTCGTTGTTTCTTACAGATGAGATCGTGAGCAGCTTGTCATTCAATTCAATATTGATTTCTTTTTCATCACGTCCTGGAAGATCCATATCCAAAACGTAAGCATCTTTTGTTTCTTTTACATCAACTGACGGTGTGAAAGCGCAGTTTTTTGCTGCTGAAAAATAGTCATCAGAATCAAGCCAGTCATTAAAAAGTGATAAAGCGTTCATATAAAGCCTCCAGTTTTTTGGAATCATTTGATTCCTTAATTTTTACACTTTATATATAGCAAGATTCGTGCCAACTTTTTATTTTTTTAATTTGAATTGCAATTTTTTTAGTAATGGCTGATGAAAACGTTGTGAAATAAAATTATTCGGATGAATTTTGAGTTTCTGCAAAGTCTGTATTGCCATGCTTGAGGCGAATTTTGCAAAAGCAAATGCCAGTCTGCAAGCTTTCCGCGGTTCAGGTATGAAAATTATCGGGCTAGGCTTGAGCGTGGCGCACATTTTGTTCTTTGCAAATTAAAAATCTAAATTGAACTTATTTTATTGTGCAAGATTTTAGGGACAAAAAGATACAGTAAGAGTGGGTAAAAATGACTCAATTTTCTTGATGAAAAAAATCAATTTTGTGTTATTATGTACTTATAGTAGATTTTTTTTCAAATTTTTATAGACTTTTTGACCTATGCCTAATTATCTTAACAGTATGGATGCTACAATTTATAATTTTCTGGATACTCTTGTTCGTGATTATAACGAAATTTTTTCTGCGCATGATATACAGAAATTCTTGAATTCATTTCATTTAAAAGCGTCTCTGCAAGAACTTTCTGAATTTTTTGACAATGATGAACGAGTTTTTCCGTTGGAGCGAAAGCTTTATATAACGCGCTCTGGTGCGTTTTCTGGGCAGCTTTTTAGTTTTGCTCCGACTCGCCAAGAAATTATGCAAAAATGTTTTGTACCTGGCGATCGATGTATACCTTTTGCGGATCCTGAAATTCTTTCCGTATCTTTGCGTTTTTTTTATAAAAACAAGTTGTTGCCTAAGAAGGTTTTTGAGTGCGACAGAAATTCTGCCTACGAATTTTTTACGCTTTATGGCGACGAATATTCTTCGCAATACATTGCTTCTGACCCGCAAAATTCAAATCTGCATTTTGCTGAAAAAGATTTTGAACTTCCGGCGCACTTAAAACTTACGGGCACTTCGTTGGAGCCGATTTTTGAGGATATGGATTTTCAGTATGGCGACAGGCTCCTTTTGCGGGTTTTGAATTGGGGCGAAGGCGTGGTAGAAATTGTTCCGCAGTCAAGAAATCGGATGAATCCGTTTAAAATAGATTCTGCTGATATTGAGCGTGAACGCTGGTACGGTCTTCTTGAAACTTATCTGCTTGAAAGTTTTGAGCGTATTGGGCCTTGTTCTTCGATTGAAGAGCAATTGGCCGATGTTTTTTATGAGCATCGCAAAGATTTATGCGTTCCTTCATGCGGTTCGATACATGAATTTTTGAATCGGACTAAGAAAGTCGGGATTGAGCTTTTTGGCGTTGAAAGTCGTCTTTGGTTCGCAGGCGAGAGTGTTCCGGCTATTGGAGATTGGAATGGCAATTCTTTTGGGCTTGGGGGAAATGGAACTTTGCCGTTTTTTTCTATGCCAATCTACGTAATCGATAGTTTTTTGAAGGATTTGCTGCACGAGAAAAAAAATGATATTTCGGAAGCCATTCAGCGGATGCTTCCGGATCGAACTTTGCTGTCAAATTCGGAACGTGAGTTCCTTGCATTGCAGATTAGGCATAGAAATGCTATAATTCGCAAAAAATATAATTGGTTTGCGGATTTTACAAATGCCGCTTTGAGGCATCGTGCACTTGATTTGTATTGCAAAGTTGACTCATTAGTGAGCGAGCTTGATTGTGATAAAAAAGAAATTGCGCAGCTTCCTCAGCAGGAACTTGTAACTTTGTCGCAACTTTTTACCCATGTTTCAAGAATCCTTGAGGTTATTGAATCCAATAATGACTGTGATGAGGATGAGTCTTATACGATGAGTCTTTCGCTTGAAGGAATGGAACTTAATTTTGATGAGATTCGAGTTCCGTTGCTCTCTGCGATGGATAAAATTCGGAGAGACCGATTTATCGTGGTTTAAGATTTTGAATTTAAATAAATTTGTATTTAATAAAGAAGGAATTTATGAGTATGGATGTTGACATTGCACAACTTTTTGCTCGTGGCGGGCTTTATAAAAACATAGCTGGCTCTACGGCAGAGGAACTTTTTGCTTCAATTTCTAAGACAATTTTACTTCCAGAAGAGCTTGATTCAGAAAAATTTTGTGAGGCACTTTGTCTTCGTGAGAAAATAAGCACGACTGCGGTTGGAAATGGAATCGCAATTCCTCATTCTCGGATTCCGATTTTGAAAAATGATGATGAGCAACGAATTTCAATTTGCTATTTAAAAGAACCTGTTGATATGGGGGCTGCTGACAAACGAAAAGTTTTTGTGATGCTCGTTGTTTTGACCAGCAATATGCAGACTCACATGAAAATCATTTCAAAAATTGCAGAGCTTCTTAAAAAATCAGAAATCAGAAAGGCTCTTGAAGCCCATGTTGAACTGGATGATTTGCTTAGGCTTTTTTAAGGGAGGCTCAAAAACTTTCGGTTTTTGGGATAACTTTTAAATTTTTATAAATGTGAGGTTTTATTATGAACTTGAATGGAATTGCTGCTGTTGCAAAATCTGTCCGAAGTCTGTCAATCGATGCCATCCAGAAAGCCAATTCGGGTCATCCTGGACTCCCGCTTGGATGTGCAGAACTGGCTGCGGTTTTGTACGGAGAAATCCTAAAACACAATCCTGCTGATTCAAAGTGGGCAGACCGAGACCGATTTGTTCTTTCTGCTGGTCACGGTTCTATGTTTTTGTATTCGATTCTTCACTTGAGCGGATATAAAGTAACTCTTGATGATATAAAAAATTTCCGTCAGGTTGGCTCAAAGTGTCCTGGTCATCCTGAATTCGGTTGGACTGATGGTGTTGAGAATACGTCTGGTCCACTCGGACAGGGAATTGCGATTGCTGTTGGTATGGCAATGGCTGAGTCTATGCTCGCCGCAAAATACAACACTCCAAAACATAAGATTGTAGACCATTACACATACGTTCTTACCGGCGAAGGCTGTCTTGAAGAAGGCGTTTCTTCTGAGGCAAGTTCGTTCGCAGGTCATAACAAACTAGGAAAACTCATTGTTTTCTATGATCAGAATAAAATTTCGATTGACGGTTCAACTGACATTACTTTTACGGAAGATATTGCAAAGCGATATGAGGCTTATGGTTGGCAAGTTCTCAGAGGCGATATGTACGATGTTGAGGGAATCGTAAAACTCGTTGAGCAGGCAAAGGCAGAGACTGAGAAACCTACTTTGATTATGCTCAAATCTGTAATCGGTAAGTTTGCTCCAAAACAGGGAACTCCTGCTGTTCATGGTGAGCCACTTGGCGATGCTGATGTTGCTCAGACAAAAATCAATCTCGGATTTGACCCAGAGAAATTCTTCCAGATTGATGATGAGGCTGTAAAATACTTTGCGGCCAAAAAATCTGAGTTTGCTTCAAAGGAAGAGGCTTGGAACAAAGAGTTTGCTGAATGGCGAAAAGAGAATCCTGAGCTTGCAGGCGAATGGGATGCTAGCTTTAATGGTGTTGCTGATGGCGACTCTCATCTTTCAGATCCTGTTTTTGAGGTTGGAAAATCAGTTGCAACCCGAACGGCTTCTGGCGAGATGATAAATGTTATGGGTGAGCGATACTCATATTTGGTTGGCGGCTCTGCAGACCTTAAAGGCTCTAACAAGGCTGGAATGAAATGCGACGGCGGAACATATACTCCAGAGAACCGAAAAGGTCGCTTCGTTGAGTACGGAATCCGAGAGTTCGGAATGGCTAGTGAGGCTCTTGGTATGGCTGCCCACGGCGGAATCAGGCCTTACGTTTCGACATACCTTGTTTTCTCAGACTATATGCGACCTTCAATTCGTCTTGCAGCGTTGATGAAGATGCCTGTAATCTATGATTTGACTCACGATTCAATTTACGTTGGTGAGGATGGCCCTACACATCAGCCTATCGAGCATCTTGCAAGTTTGAGGGCTATTCCGGGCTTGCAGGTTTTGCGTCCTGGTGATGCGGAGGAGACTGCCGCTGCATGGCATATTGCCATGACTTCTAAAGATCATCCTGTATTGTTCGCGCTCACTCGCCAGAACGTTCCTGTTTATGCAAAAGATGATGCTAACTGGCGCGAGACTATTAAAAAGGGTGCTTACATCGTAAAGAACGGTGCAGAGAATCCTGACGTTACTTTGGTTGCGACTGGTTCTGAAGTTAGCATGGCTCTTGAAGCAGCTTCTAAAGTTTCTGGAAAATCAGTTCGTGTTGTTTCTGTTTTGGACAAGAATCTTTTTGAGGCTCAGGATGAAGCTTTCCAGAAATCAATCCTCGGTGCAAATGCGCGTGTGATTGTTGTTGAGGCTGGTGTTCGAACTGGTTGGGAATTCTATGTACGAAACAAGAAAGATTTGTTCACAATCGACAGATTTGGTGAGAGTGGTCCTGCAAAGAAAGTTGCGGAGGCCCTTGGCTTTACTGCCGACAAGCTTGCTGAACTTATCAATGCGTAGGGCATTGCGTATAAAATAGAAATATTTTGATGCAAAAATCGTGGTTTCCTTTTTGGGGCCACGATTTTTTTTGCTTTGCGGATATTGCTAATTTTCGGCGGAAAGAACAGTAAAATGCCTTGTGAGCGAGGTTCCGTTTGAGTCGCAGATTGTGAGCGTGTGCGCTCCTGTTTTTGGGCTCGCTGCCATTTCGTGAAAATTTTGCGTTTTCCCCAAAAAATCACCGTCCAAATCCCAATAAACTATGCTGTCATCTTTGCGGGCCGCGGCTTGCATAATCATTGAGCCTTTCGTGCCGTCAATTTCGACTGGGATAATCAGGTTTGCTTTTTCGTCAGGGAAAATAATTACCAAATCCTGGTTTGTGGATTTTTTATGATTTTCGACGAATGGCGGAAGCGGATTGTAACTCATATTGACACGCTTGTACCAGTTTTCGATATTTGGTGGCAGAACGAATCTTTTTTGAATCAGCGGAAGTTCCCCGGCTGGAAGATCGTCTGCTGTGGCTTGAAATTTACCATCTGGTGTGAGCGAGACAATTCTGCAGTAAGGGCAAGTTGTGCTGATTGGAGCATTTTTTGCCGTGAACGCTGTTCTCCGTTTTTCGCAGTTTTTCCCTGCAAGAAAGCCTGATTTTTCACAGACTTCAACGAGTTTTAATTCCGAATAGGGAACTTCTTGCCACGAAGTTTGGCCCAATGTTGAAAAAATGTCGAACATGATTGGGGCTGCCGTGAAGGAACTTTTTAATTCTGTGTTGCCGTTTCCGGCGGCATTTCCGACCCAAATTCCCACGGTGAATTCGGGAGTCGTTCCTACGCACCATGCGTCGCGGTTGCCGTTTGACGTTCCCGTTTTCCATGCGATTTTTTTTGAGTGGGCGTATTTCTTCCAGTTTGCTTCGTCGCGCGGGCGAGCGCCTTCAACGAGGGCTGAAAGTGTAAGGTAGACGCTTCCGCGTGAGGACGGAAAATCGCTTGGGCGGTCTAGTGACTTGTTCATCATTTTTGCGTAGGCGTTCGTTACTTCAAAAAGCGTTACTTCGCCGCCGCCCAAAATTAGCGGAAGCCCGTATTCGTCGGCGGTGCGGTGAAAAGTAGTGAATCCGATTCGTTTTAGGTGTGCAAGAAAAGCGCTTACGCCGTATTCGCGGAGTTCGCCGATGGCGGGAATGTTCAGCGAGCTGGAAAGTGCGTCGGCCGCCGAAATTACGCCCTGATATTCAGGAAGATTATTGTCTGGGCGATAGCTTCCTATTCTGATTGGCACGTCGATTACGAGCTGATTTTTTAGGAGTTTTCCCGAATCAATCATTGCGGCGAACAAAAATGGCTTTAGAAGGCTTCCAGAACTTCGTTTCGCCTGAATCAAATCGACTGCATAATTGTCTGGATTCCGCTCGTAGCCGCCGGTATTTGCGCAATATGCCAGAATATTTCCTGTTTTTGTTTCAAGAACGAGAGCGGCTGCATTTTCGATTCCTTTTTTTGAAAAAACTTCCGACCAGCGTTCAAGGATTCTTGCTGAATTCAGCTGTATGTTCGAGTCTAGAGTCGTGTGGAATTTTGTTTGAGACTGATTTTTGGGAGAATCCTTTGTCGCTGTCTTTTTTAGATATTCAAGGTAGTGGGGCGAGAGGGCCGGAAGCGCATAGGGTTTTTGGGGTAATTCCTCTTCTTGCGAGAGCGCGAGGATTTTTTCTGAGAACTCTCCGTTTTTGTATAATTTTTGTAAAAGTTCATTTCTCTTTGCAAGGAGAATTTCTTTGTTTGCGCCAGGATAAACGAGGGCCGGCTGATTCGGAAGTACCGCGAGCGTTGCGGTTTCTGCCCAGGTCAGCTGGTCTGGCGCGCGGTTAAAATATCGCCATGAAGCGGCTTCAAGTCCGACTACGTTTCCGCCGAAAGGGGCGTTTGCGCAGTAAAGACTCAATATTTCTTTTTTTGAAAAACGCATTTCTAGCGAAACTGCAAGCAGGGCTTCTTTTGCTTTTTGAAAAATCGTTCGCTTAGGATGGTTTTCGAGTAGCCTGATTGTCTGCATCGTTATTGTGGAGCCGCCGGAGACGATGCGATGATTTTTTAAATTGAGGGAAAATGCTCTTGCCAGCGAAAATGGGTCTACTCCGGGGTGCGAATAAAACCTTTTGTCTTCGAAGGCGATGATTGCTTTTTCGAATTTTTCGGGCACTTCGCATTCTTCAAGGCGCCATTGCTCGTCAGTGGCAACCTGCGCTCCGATAAGTTTGCCTTCCTTGTCGTAAACTGCATACGAAAATGGGCGTGATTTTAGGTTCAACGTGAATGAGCTTAAAAAGAGCAGTAAAACAAAAATAATCAACGCGGAAAGAAAAATAAAAATCCGCTTGTGGGAGTAAAAGATTTTTTTTATTGAATTCATAATTTTGTGAGCTGAAGGTTGATTTTCCTTAATTAAAAATCGGGCGAGCCGAGTTTTTTTTGATTTTACTCAGTTCTGTGCCCGATTTTTAAAAGGTTATTACTTCAAAAAGTTCACTTCTCGTCCAGGAGAAATTGCGGAAATCTCGTTGTCGTACATTGCTTCAACGTGAATTGCCGGAATTATGTAATTTCCTGGGTAAGCGAGTGTTGCGTTGAATGTAAACGTTACGGTTTCGCCTCGTTTTAGGTCAAAGTAAGTGTAAATTGCCTCGTCCCTAATGTCTTGATACCTGTATGCGCTGCTTGTTGTGCCAGAAGCGAGTCGTTCGTTTGTGAATTCAAAGCCTGTTGGTACTGGCACTGTGAGTGCGAGGTTTTCAAGATTTTTTTCTGAAGTGTTTGTAATCTGAACCGAAATGTCTACTGGCGAGCCCTGTGCTTTATCTGTAACCCAGTTCAGGCCAGAGACTGTCATTTGGAGTCCAGAATTCTGTGCCGTTTCAGTTCCCGCTTTAGACATTCCCTTTGTGGTAAGAACGCCGAAAATTGTCTTTGTGCCTTTGTTTGTCACTTGGACTTCCTGAGTTGCGCTGTCGGCTGCCACGAGTTGTTCGATTATGGCTCCGCCTGAAATCTTGTTTTTGACGGACTTGCCGTTGCTCGTGATTTCGTACTCCGCTGGAATTTCAGCCTGTTTGCTGTAAATCGGGATAAGTGCAAAGAGCGACCAAGCTGTTTCTTGCGTGCTGAGCCATCTGTCGGAACTGAGCGTTTCGGCGATTTTCTTTGCGGCGCGGTCCGCTTCGTTTCGCATTCCTGAAAGGTTGTAAGTTATGAGCGTTACGGCCTGTTCGCGGAGTGACGAGCTAAAATCGCCTCCCGTTGACCTTGAGTCTGAGTTCTTAAACTTGTATTTTTTAAGAATGTCTGTTGCCGATTGTGCGCGTCCTGACTGTGCGTAGCTTGCCGCAAGAAGGAGGGCAGTTTCGCCAGACAAGTCGTCTTCGAGGAGAAGTCGGTTCATAGCTCCGAGGTTAGGTCTGTCGCCCAATGAGAGTACAAAGAGTCTGTAAGCCTGAGTTGCGGCGCTCGTTGAATTTGAGCGGGTCCAATCTGTTGAAGCCTTGGCAAGATGTTTCAAGGCTGGAGTGAGCAGTTCGTCTGGGACTGCGTAACCGTGATTCTTTGCTTCGAGCATAAAGTGCGTTGCGTAGCAGGTTCCCCATTCGCTGGTCTGCTGTTCGCCCTGCCAATATCCGAATGTTCCGCTTGGAGTTTGATAATTCGGGTAACGCTGAATAACTGAGTTTACGTTGCCTTTGATTTTTTCGACTTGTTCTTTCGAGAGTTTTAGGTACTCTGGAAGGTAAATCTGCGGGAATCCACCGCTTGTAATCTGCTCAATGCATCCGTGTGGATAGCCCGTGAGATATTCGAGTCGGCTTTCAAGCGAAAGCTGAGGATAGGTCGAAATCTCGGCGAAAAGTGTTGTGGTTGACTTTTCTGTTGGTGAGCTGACTTTTATTTTTTCTGTTGCGCCAGGTTTTACGGAGAATTCTGTTCTGTAAGTGACCGGGAATCCTCGTGATTTTACTTCGACTGAATCTGCGGCCTTAGCGGAACTTGAATCTGCTGAAATCGAGCTTTCGAATCTTGCGATGCCCTCCGTTTTGGTTTTTACCTGGAAGAGAATCGTCTTGTTTTCGTTCTTGGCTAGCGTTACTGTCTGCAAATCTGAATCTTCGATTGCGCCCGTTACCTTAAAGCGTACTGTTGCGTTAATCTCTTTTTCAAGATTGTTGAATACAGTTACTGGAACTTGAATGATTTCGTTTGTTCCCAGTGTTCGAGGAAGCGTGTTCTGAATCATCAAGTCTGATTTTACAGGCACAGTTTTTTCGGTAGTTCCGTATGCGCCTTTATTTCCTGCGATTACCATTATGCGAACCGCACCGATGTATTCAGGCATTGTGAATTTTGTAGCTTTCTTTTCGCCAGCTTTGATTGTGAACGGACCGAAGAACTGAACGACCGGTTTGAATCGGTTGTCATTATTCTTTGCGTCATCGCCAGAAGAATCTGAACCTCCGATTGCAAGCAGGGTTTCGAGTTTTCCGCTGAAGGAATTCGTTACGTATTTGTATAAATCCCAGTTTTTGAGGAGAGATGCTTCTTTTTTGTAGAACTCGTTTCTTAGATTGATACTGTGGAAGTTCGTGATTCCGAGAAGACCTTCGTCAACGACTGCGAGCGTGTAAGTCATTTCTTTGCCATTTTGCTCAGAAACGGAGATTGTAGCCTGCTGGTTCGGATTGAACGTTTTGCTCGTCGTGATTACTGGCGTGAGTTTTGTGTTCGGATTGTCCACTAAGACTGGCACTACACCGTAAAGCCTGATAGGAAGGCTGTTTTCTTTTTGGCCGTGAGGCTGGAGAAGAGTTACGTGTGCATAAATGTTCGGTGCCATATCCTCGGTCAACGAAAGCTGATATGTAGTTGTGCCTTCATTTGTCGGAACCCATTCCTGTTTGAGAACTTCGCCCGATTTTTCAATTGTTATGAGAGCCTGGGCGTTCTTGTTCGCGTTGAATGATATTTTTGCGACTTCGCCGGTCGTGTACTGTTTTTTGTCAGTTACGAGAGGAACCATTGCCGCGCTGCTGGAGCCGTTTTCTTGGGCGCGTCCTGCCCAGCCCGGCCAGTCAATGTAAACAATTTGTGCCGCGCTGTGGCCTTCTTCGTCATTTACTTCAATAAGATATCGTCCCCAGTCAGGATATTTTACTTTGAATGTGAAAGAGCCCCGTCCAGACTGAATGCTGGCTTTCCCATCGTCAATGAGGCTTGAGTATCGTGAAGAAACGTATGTGGCTTCGGAATAAGCATCCTTTTCCCACCACCACTTCCAGTTAAGTTTGTACATCTTCCATTTTACTTCGGCAGATGGAATTTCATTTCCCTCCGCATCTACGAGAAGAATGTCGGCTTTGTGGTCTACATCGGTAAGCAGCATGTTTCGCGCTGCATCGCCCTTTGGTAGTTTGAGTCCGACGTAACGCGAGTAAGGCGAGAATTTTATTGTTTTTGAGTTTGTTGAGAATGCTCCTGAAGGTTCGTAAAGCTTTGTTGTAAAGTTTGCGTTGAGCATTCCAGGAACGTCTGAGCCAGCCCAAAGTTTTTCGCTAAAGGCTGCTCTTGAGTCTTCGTTTAGTCTTCCGCTCCAAACATTCTGGCGGCTTGACTTTAAGCTTCTGCTCATGTTCGAGAATGTATATCCGGTGAAGTTGTCGAAGGCGTTCGGCAAGGTCGTAAAGAGAACAGAAACTTCTGCTTCGTAATTCGCTGTTGGTGCACCGTGGAGCCATGCTCCGGTAATCGTAAATAGTGTTGGATCGGTTTTGAGGATTTTCCTTTCCGTTTCAAGATTTATGCTCAATCTGTTCGGAATTATTTCTTCGACTTTGAGTTCTTTTGTCCACTGTTTTCCGCCGATTTTTACTTTTGCTACCCAGTTTCCTGTTCCGGCCTCTTTTTGAGTTTGCGTTTTGATTGCGTAGAAGCCGTTTTCTGATTTTGTGAATGTCTGTGTGTCTGTGACTCTGCCAAGCGGGTCTTGCAACGTAAAGAGCACAGGAATCTCTTTTGGAAGTGTTGAGTTCAAGTCCTGCAGGACGAACGTAAGATAAATGTCGTCTCCAGGTCTCCAGACTCCGCGTTCCCCGTAAATTGCGCCCTTTACGCCGTTCTCAGTTTTTACACCACCAACTTCAAAATGGCTCGTGCTGAGCTGCGTTCCGTCAGAAATCTTGAGGAATGAACTCTGATTTTTGTCTTGTGCGGTGATTACGAAAGCTTTTTCTGATTTTTCCGCATCAAAATTTACGCAACCGTTTGCGTCGGTTTTAGAGCTTGCGAGTTTTTTTCCTGTGAATGAATAAAGTTCTACGTTAATATCTTTGAGCGGTTTTGCGGTCTTCAAGTCTGCCACCGTAACGTGATACTTTCCTGTTGCGGTGCATTTTGCCATGAGCCCCAAATCCGAAACGAGGACGTTTCTCTTGATGAGTGAGCGTGAATTGTAGTTTGGAAGATAATAAGCCGGATGGCATGGGTCGTCATCGTAGTACCAGAAAGTTCGTCTTAGCTCCCAGTCCATGTCGTTGTAGTAATCCCAGTAGCTCTTTTCGCGCGATTCGTTGGTGTCTGTGATTCTATCTTCCGGCATAGGAATCTTGCTGAAATCCTGATGCCCGCGCGTACAGTTGTACATTATCTGGTCGTGTCTGAACGATACGCGAATCTGGAACATTCCGTTCGGGTATTTTTTTACCAGCTCAGAAAGGTCGAGTCCGCGGTTGATAAACGTGTCTTTGTATGAATCTTTCCACTCAAAGAAAACTTTTTTCTCCCAGACCGGCTCGCCTACGCGGTACATTTCTCTTTCTTCGTCAAGTTCGTTTACCTGCAGGAACTGGTTTATGTTCCTGTTAGGAATAGCGTATGCCTGAAGCAAAAGACCTACAAGGTTCTTTGTTTTTACCGTTACAATCGGTTTTTCCGTTGTCGGGATTATTATGCCGTCGTTTGCAAATTCAATACACGGCTTTTCCCAGGTGCCGGTGAGAGGCATTGCCGTTGTTCGGGCAAGCGTTGTGCCGTCAGCGCTTTTTATTCCTTCTTCAAAGGCTACTTCCGTTGAGCCAATCCACTGCGCGTCGTCAAAAATCGTGAGTAGGTTTCCGCTGATTGTCGAATTGTACTTGCTGTAGTTTTTGAGCGCATCATTTTTTTTGAGAGAGATGAATGAAGAAATGTCCTGCGACTCGTCAAGATTTTTTGAGAAACTTACGGTGATTGCAGTTTTGTCGTTCGTGTTTATGTCGATGATTTCAAAATCGTCTTTTTTTGGAAAGTTAAGTGTTTTGCTTCCTTTTAGTATCTTGTTCTGAACGTTGTCCAGACCGAGTGGCTTTCCGCTCCAATCAATTTCAAGTTTTTTTGCTTTTTCGGAATTCTGCACCGGAATTACGAAAGTCCATTCTTTTTTTTCGGTGGACTGTTTCCATTCAACAGATTTTTTTGAGCCATTTTCTTTTGCTGTAAGGATTTCTTGAATTACTGAAAGTTCTTCTGGAATGTCGGTGTTCAAAGAACCTGTGACCGAGAAAGTTTCACCAGATTTGTCCAGTTTTACGTCGTTGAAAGTTACTTTAAAATTCGGATAATCTACCAAAAATTCATGGCGATAATAATTATCCTTAAAATCCGCGCCAAAAAGCTTTTTGCAGTCAACTGAAAGAACTAGCTCCGCGCCTGCCGGGTAAGAAGTTTCTGGAATGAACACCGCTTCCCGCTCCGTAATCTGCCATTCACCTTTTTGTTTTGGCGAGAGCGAAATTGCGTTCTCGATTTTTGTTTTAGGTTCTTCGGTGAAGCTTATGGCAATCGGACTTTGCCGTCCGATTCTGATTGGTGAGACAGACTCAATGAATTTTTCTGTGTCTGGATTCCAACTGACTTTTTGATTTGCTCTAGAACAACTTGTGAGAGTTGCCAAAAAACAAATTACTGAGATAATTAAAATAGAAGAAAACTTAACTTTATTCATAATTGTTTATTATAAAAAAGTTTTTAGTGTTTTCAACATTTTGGTAAGGAAAATTAAAAGAAAAGTTCGGAATGATTCAATTTGTTCTTTAAAATCTCAAAATTTGTTATAAAAATAGTAGGTAATAGCTTTTTTTAGAGAAAAAATGCCGCCAGTACAACAAATAATAATTAACCGTCAGTCCAAATTTGTTTCGGAATCTTTGTTTTGGGATTCGTTATGCTAGGATTGTCCGATAAGTTCGTTGCGCATGGCCGGTGAGCCAGTCGCAGGAACGGCCACCGTAAAGACCCCGAAACAAGTTCGGGGTGACACGATGAATTGATTTTTGTTTATTCGTTGGTGTTTTGCAGTTCTTTTTTGTGCAGAATGTAGCTCGTTATTCCGACTCCGATTCCTCCGAGAATCATCAGGAAACAGAGAATCTGCCCGGTGGAAATGTCGGCGAATGAGTTGAATTCGTAAATCGGGTTGTCTGAATTCCTGAATCCCAAATCTGCGTCTGGTGCGCGGAAGTATTCGATAAAGAATCTGAAAATTCCGTAGCCCGTCGTGTAGAGCATTCCGCTGAATCCGTCGAACGGCTTTTTTTTGTGGAAAGCCCAAATAATCAGGAAAAGCACAAGACCTTCGAAGAACGCTTCGTAAAGCTGGCTCGGATGCCGCGGAAGGCTTACGAGATTGTCCGTTGTGACCATTCCGATTTTTTCCATGTAGGCTTTTACCCAATCGAGCGATGAAGAAAACTTTTCGGCGTGCGGAAAAATGATTCCCCATTTTGCCGTGGTGATTCTTCCGTAAAGCTCACCGTTCATAAAGTTCCCGATGCGACCGAAAGTGTATCCGAGCGGAATAGCTGTGACCATTGCGTCAATCCACTTCATGTACGGGGCTTTGTGCCTCCAGCACCAGAAAACCATGCCGATAAGTCCGCCGATGAATCCGCCGTGGTAGCTCATTCCCGCAAGTCCTGTGAACTTTCCGTTTTGGAATGGCCAGAAAATGAGCCAGGGCTTTTTCCAGTAGATTCCGGAAGTGTCGTAAACGAGCGTGGAAAAAATTCGCGCACCGATTAAAAGAAAGACGATTCCCGTGGCGATGAAGCTAAAAATATCATCTTCGGTGGCTTTTTTGAGCGTTCCGTCTTTTTGTTTGTAGTCAAGCGCACCCTCTTTTAAGAGTTTTCGCAGAACGAGAAAAGCCGTTCCGAATGCGAGAATGTACATTAGACCGTACCAGCGGATAAGTCCCAAAATCGGTACGTTCGGAAAAATTTCTGGATGAATCCATGTCGGATATTGTATATAAAGAGGCGTCATCTAAACTTCCTTTTTGACCCTAAACGAGTTTTTAAATTGAATTCTAAATAACTGGTCATTCCGAAGTTGATTCGGAATCTATGCACTATATAGCGTAGATGCTGAATCGAGTTCAGCATGACAATGTTTTTTAGTCAGTTCCGAATATTATTTTACTTGCGTCAGACCTTGAAGCCCTGTTCTGCGGCTTTTAGGATTTTTGATTTTAATAAAATATTCTCGTTTTTGAGCTGGTTAATTTCGTATTGCTGAGTTTTTATCATCTCGGCAAGCTCGCTTACGCTCAATGCACCGGTTCCGAGCAAATCTTCAACGTAAGACATTTTTGCTGCAAAATCGTCAGTAGCTTCCTCTGCCGCAAGTTCGAACGAACTGTCCTCGTCAAAAGAAGAATTCTCGCCCTGCATGATTTTTTCTGCGATGCGGAAAACTGCCTGAGAAATCACTGAGTTTGGTTTGTAAACCGTTACAGGAAGTCTTGAAGAAAGTGCCCTGTCCTGCATTGAGTCGCGGTACATTACGCCGAGAGACTCAACATCGATTCCGAGATACTGCTGGCACGAGCGTCGGATTTTTTGCGCTTTGTCCGCGTCTTTTGGCTCGTCAATCATGTTCATAATGAGCCGCGGGCGGAATTTTTTGAGGCGCGCTTTGAATTTGTCTGCGCTCACTGGGTCGATTCCAGAGACCGCTTCGATGAGTTTTGGAATGTAGAGCCGCTGGAGGGATGTGGAGTCGTTCTTTAGCTTTGTAAGATACTCGTGGGCTTTCGTTCCTTTTTTGAACGTTGCCGCCATGAGCCTGAACACCGCGTTCTTTAGGAAAAGGTATCCGTTGAGCGTTGCAGTGACCGTTGGGGCCGTAACGATGATTCCTTGAGGTGAGAGCAAGAAAAGGTCAAGAATCGTAAGATGCGTTCCTGCTCCCAAGTCTATAATTAAATAATCTGCGTCGAGAGACTGAAAATTCTTTATGAGGCTGTTTTTTTGCGACACCTTCAATGCGCTAAGGCCCGGAATTTCTGAGTCGCCGGCAATGAATCTGATGTTGTCGTAGTCCGTTGGGGCGATGATTTCCTCAAAACTCGATTCACCTGTGAGAAATGTGCCGATTCCTGTTTTTGGAGCGTTCTGCCCGATTACAAGGTGAAGATTTGAAGCTCCTAAGTCCAAATCAGCCAAAACAACTTTTTTTCCTGCCTGTCCGAGGGCTATCGCTAAGTTTGCGGAGAGAAGGCTTTTTCCAACGCCGCCCTTACCGCTTGCTACTGGTATAATCTGCATAATTCTAAAGTATAACATAAATTAGTTTTTATAGGGAATCGAAAAGAAAACAATATTATAAGATAAAGCATATTTTAAGATGTTGTTTGAGATTTTAGAGACTAAAACTTGCCTTTGTCAAAGTTCGCGCCCCAAAAATCTGAAATTTAAGATTATTAAAATTGTGTTTTTTAACAAAATGTTATTTAATGTGCGAAGATAAAAAATTTTTTGTTTATATCATTCATATTATTGGTAAATTTGCTTGCATCTTGCGTTTGTCTTTCGGATACACCTCAGTTGCAATCTGTAAAATTTGTGAACGACCGTACCATTGAATATGAATTTACCTTGGCACTTGGTGATGATTATTCAAATATATATTCTGTATCTCTTTTTTCAATGAAGCCAAGAGATAAAAATGGAATAAAATGGCATGAAGGTTCTACAACAAAAGGAAAAATCCATTTTGAGAAAGATGTTCTTGATGAAACAACAATCGTACTAAAATTTTATGACCATGAAACCTTTATCTGTAAGCATACTCTTGTAAAAGGTGTAGGGGCTGGTGTAACTGAATACAGTGAGTTTTAGTAAAATTTGGCGGGAAATTCCCGCCTTTTTGATGAACTAACAGAAAGTTAATACACTTTATCTGTGTCGTATCCGTGTGCATCTGCGTTCATCTGTGTCTTTGAGGAAAGGCAATTAGTGTTATGGTTGTTTGTGGTTTCGACAGGCTCAACCACCGTGGTTTTCACTTTATCTGTGTCGTATCCGTGTGCATCTGCGTTCATCTGTGTCTTTGAGGAAAGGCAATTACTGTTATGATTGTTTGTGGTTTCGACAGGCTCAACCACCGCGGTTTTCACTTTGTCTGTGTCGTATCCGTGTGCATCTGCGTTCATCTGTGTCTTTGAGGAAGGGCAATTATTATTTCTGTTGTAAAAATGTTACGAAGTTTTTTTACTTTTATTGAATTAAATATCTTATAAACGTTAAAATAACATTATGAAAAAGAAGTTTGAGATTGGAAGAATTTTTAGAATCCTTTCTGGATTGTTAGTTCTCACTATATTCACATCGCAGTGTTTCTCGCAGTCACCGGCAAAAAGCACAAATGAGAATAGCGCGAGACAGTACGGTGAGCTTTTGAGCGGGCTCTTGCAGTTCGTTCAGAGCAATTACGTTGATGAAGTTGACCCTGCCGTTCTTTACAGGGGAGCGTTAAAAGGAATGATGGAGTCTTTGGGCGACCCTTACACGGTTTACCTTGACCAAAGTTCCTACAGAAGCCTTTCAGACACTACCGAGGGAACTTTCGGCGGCGTTGGGCTTTCTATTTCCAAGCCGTTCGAGTCAACTCCGGACAAGCCTGCGTACATTGAGGTTGCTTCTCCAATCGAGGACACGCCTGGCTACAAGGCTGGAATCCTTGCGGGCGATTTGATTATTTCTGTTGAGGGAATCGACACGTCTACGATTACGATGGACGAGGTTCTGGACAAGCTCCGCGGAAAGGTCGGCGAGGATGTTCATATTGTAATCCGCCGCGGAAAGAACATGGAATTCCCTGTAACGCTCACCCGCGCGGTAATCGAAGTTCCTGTCGTAAAATACGGGATGATTGGCTCAATCGGCTACATGCGCCTTATTGAGTTCACTCCGAACACAGTTACCCGCGTGCAGGAAGCTCTGGATTCATTCAAGAAGAACAAGGCTACAGGACTCATTATTGATCTTCGAAACAATCCGGGCGGACTTATAACCAGCGTTTCGGATATTGCTAACAAATTTATTGACAGCGGCGTTATCGTTTCTACAAAGAGTCGTCTTGCGTTCGAAAATCAAGAATTCAAGGCGAGCAAAATGAAGACGACATGGGGAAGTTCTACTCCGATTGTTGTGCTCATAAACAAAGGTTCGGCAAGTGCTTCCGAAATTCTTTCGGGCGCGCTCAAGGATTACAAGCTCGCTTACCTAGTCGGTCAGCGCACTTACGGAAAAGGTTCCGTTCAGCAGGTTCTGCCTTTGAGTTCCACCGACGGAATCAAGCTCACAATGGCCCGCTACTACACTCCGAGCGACGTGAACATTGACAAAATCGGTATTCCGCCGGACAGGGAAATTCTCTTCCCGGTTCTTAGCGAGGAGGGCGAAAAACAGTCCCTTGAACTCATAAAGTCAAACGAGATTGAGACTTACGTTGAAAATCACCCGAACATGAGCGAAAAGCAGATTGCCGAGTATGCGAATGTTCTGAAGGCGAAATATCCTGACATCGACAGCGCGAGCCTTAGAAAACTCGTCCGAAATCAGAACAATCGATTGAAGGGCGCGATGCTCTATGATTTGGATTACGACGTTCAGCTCAACGAAGCTTTGAAGATTCTTGAAAAAGAAGATTTTTACAAGCTCGTAAAAAAGACCAAGACGCTGAAGCAGTTGCAGGACGAAGCGATTCTTGAAGATTCATCGAAGGACGGAAATTCTTCGAAAGATGACAAAAAAGGAAAGAAAAAATAAATCGAATTTATGCGCCAGTATATTTCACAAAAAGATTTTGACAAGGACGGGCTTCTCACGATAATCGGCAAGGATTACAGGTATCTTCGTAATGTCTTGCGTCTCGTTCCTGGGGATATGCTGAGCGTTCGTCTGCCTGACGGTTCCTTGCAGAATTCTACTGTGGCGAAAGTTGACGAGTCCGCAAAAAAAATCGTCTTGCAACTTTGCGCCGACACTTCTGCTCCGCATTCAGAAAATCAGCCGGATGCAAAAAATCTTGTTGAATACTGGCTTTTTATGTTCGTTCCGAAAAGCTCAAAGTTCGATTTGATTGTGCGGCAGGCGACTGAGTGCGGTGTTTCAAAAATAGTTCCTGTACTTTCGGAATTCTCTCAGAGCGGGGCCGAAAAAATGAACTTTAGGGGCGAGCGTCTTGAGCGGATTGTTCGCGAGGCACGGCAGCAGAGCGGTTCTGCGGTGGATACCAAAATCCTTGATTGCGTTACCGTGCGCCAGCTTTGCGATATGTGGAATCTTGACGAAAATTCGGATTCACAAAAAAAAGATGAGAAAATAGAAAAAATCGAGAAAATAGAAAAAATCGAGAAAATCGAAAAATTCGCTTGCGTTTTGTATGAGCGAAGTGATAAAACTGTAACGCTAAAAAAAGCTCTTGAACCGTTTGGGGCGGGGCAGATAAAAAAATGTGCGCTTGTTTGCGGGGCCGAAGGCGGAATTAGCCCTGCGGAGATTGATTTGATGATGAAAGCGGGCTTTGTTCCGATTCATTTTGAGACGAATATTCTTCGTTGCGAAACGGCTGCCCTTTATGGAATTGCGTCTGTCCAGAGCATGATTTGCTTTTAGCGTTTTGAGTGTATTTCTTCGAAATTGTATGGAGAATTAAAAATGTCTGTTACTAGAATTGAGTTGCTTGGTGTTCCGGTTGATATTTGTAAACCAGAAGATTTAAAATCTGAAATTTCAAAAATAATTGCTAAGCCCGGCACAAGGCAGATTGTTTTTCTTACAGTTTGGGATTTGCTAAAAGCCCGCAGGAAACGAAGTGATTTTAAGCTTTGTCTTCGGAATGCGGATTTGATTCTTCCTGTGTCAAAAAGCATTTTGAAAGGTGCAAAATTCCTTAAACTTCCGGTTCCTGTTCGATACAATCCTTTTGAGGCGACGATAGAACTTTTGAACTGCCTTGATGAACAGTACAAGAGCCTTTATCTTCTTGGAAGCCGCAAAAAGACTTTGATGCAGGCTGAACGAAATGTTCACGCGACTTTTTCGAATATGAAGATTGTCGGTCGTTACGTGGGCTATTACCCAAAAAGTGTTGAAAAGGACGTTATTTCTGCGATTTTTAAGGCGGCTCCTACGGTGGTTCTTTATGCGGACGGAATCAAGGACAAAAATCTGTGGTTTTACCGCCGACGCGAGAATTTTAAGACCAGCACGTTCTTGTATTACCGGGACAGCCTTGGAATTTTTTCTTCGCGCGTAAAGCGGGTTAGCAAAAAGACTTTTGACCGCGGGTTAGAAATCTGGAATGAGGTTCTTCATAACCCGTTCAAGCTTTTACTGATTCTTCCGTACATGCGTTACAAGTTTCTGCTCCTGTGGTATCGGCTTTTTAGGTCTTCAAAGCGAAGCGATGCAGTCAAAGAGGTTGCTGCTACGGAGCCGGGTCAGGCATCCGAGAATAGTCAGACTGAAAATTGAAAATTGCGCTTCGACTCCGCTCAGCGTCTGGTGTTAAGCGTATGCGGTGGTTGTGGTTTCGATACGCTTCGCTACTCAACCACCGTTTTTTTGGCATTGTGGTGGTTGAGCTTGCCGAAAACGCAATGAATGTAGTTATGAATTGCTTGATTTTGATGCCAGCCCGGCCGCTTTGTCGAAAGTCTTTTCGATGTAGGCGGCTTCGCTTTCGCTAAGGTTTGCTCGTGAAAGTACGTCCCTCCAAAATTTTTCCATGTCGGGTCTGCCGTTCAATTTAAAAAATCCGATTTTTTGAAGGTCGTCCGCAATGTTTGTGACAGTCTTTTCGAGGCGGGCGAGGGAAACTGGAGTCCAGCCTTTTGAGATTGACTGGCTTTCCCTAAAGCACTGGTAAGCGATAATCTGCACCGCGTGCGAGAGATTTAGCGATGGAAAAACGTCGTCCGAAGGAATTTTAACGCCCAAAGTGCATTCGTCTATTTCTTCTTCGGTAAGACCCGTGCGCTCATTCCCGAACACGGCTGCAACTTTTGCCTCTCCGTCGCCAGTTGTTTTTGCGGCGAGCGCGCTGAATTCTTCCGGCAGAACAAGTTTTCCGCGTTTTTTTCCGCGTCGCCTGGTCGTTCCCGCGCAAAGCACGCAGTCTTTCGTTGCCTCTGTGATTGAATCAAAAAATTGTGTGTTTTCCCAAATGTATGCCGCGTGAATCGCAAGAATTCTTACGCGTTCCTCATCGAATTTTTCTTTTTTGCCCACGATTCTCAAAGTCGTGATTCCGTTGTTCGCCATAGCCCGGCAAACTGCACCCACGTTTCGGCTCTCGTCCGGGTTTACGAGTACGATTACAATGTTCTTTAAGTTCATTCCTAAAATCTACTTCTTTTACGAAGTTTTCGCTACAATCTGAATATGAATAAAATTTTTGAAGGTAAAAAAGCCCTCGTTATTGGCGGCACGGGCGGAATTGGGCTTGAAATTGCCAAAAGGCTTCTTTTTCGTGGGGCTGAGGTTTGTGTGCACGGTGCGCATAAAAAAAATCCTGCCCAAATTTTTGGATTGCCTGCTGAATCAGAATTGGAAAAGAAAATTGAATTGATTGAATATGATTTTAAAAATCATCATTTTGAAGATTTGGAGAATTCGGTTTTGATAAAAAAAGCTGAGTCCTGCGACATTCTTTGTGTGTGCTACGGACCTTTCGTTCAGAAATCCCTTGACGAGATGACTTTTGCCGACTGGCAGACGGTCTCGCTTTTGGATTACGCGCTTCCCGGAGTTTTTGTTTCTGCTGCGCTAAAAAATATGCGCCAAAAAAACTGGGGACGGATTTTGCTTTTTGGCGGCACGGGAACCGACCACCGCACGGAATACAGGACGAATGCAGCTTATGCAGGGGCAAAGTGCGGTGTTGGCATTCTGGTGCAGTCCACCGCCGCTTTTTACGCTGATTCTGGCATTACCTGCAACGCGCTTTTGCCGGGCTTTACCAAGACCGAGTACACGGCGGCGACCGATGCTCTCCTCGCAAAAAAAATGCCTCTCGGAACGCTTGTAAGTTCCGCCTCCGTTGCCGAAAGCGGAATGTTCCTGCTGGAGAACCCAGACCTGAACGGCGTGCTCCTGCGGGTGGACAGGGGCTGGTCCCCGAACGCGCGGTGAGGGGACTTTAAGATTGCTGACGCAGATAAACACGGACAGGCGCGGGTAGAAAAAATGACAAATTACGATTTGACAAATCTAGATTTGACAGATATGGTGTCTTTATGATGAAATTTATTGGAAGGGAAGACGAGCTTTCGTTTTTGCAGGAAAAATATGAATCTAGGCGAGGTGAGCTTGTGATTGTTTATGGTCGCCGGCGCATTGGGAAAACCGAGACAATCTCGCACTTTTGTTTGGACAAGAATCCTGTGTTTTTTACTTGTACGCAAACAGATGACAGGAATCAGCTAAGGAATTTCAGCCGGAAGATTCTTTCGTTCAATCTGCCTCAGAGTCAGTACATTACGGAGTTTTCAAGCTGGGAGCAGGCTCTTTTGGCGATGAAGGATATTCCGCATTCTGGTCAGCAAAAAAATTTGGTATTTTTCTTGGGGCGGTTACACGAAAGAGGCGAGGCAATTTGCAGAAGAAAATGAAATTTGCATTGTCTCGGCGGAGGAGATGTTTTGAGAGTGCGCGTATTTTGGTGGGGCGGAGAAAGAAACGAATTTGTTCAGACCTAACGGTCTTCACTTTTTGTATGTGAGCGGCGTTAGTCGCGAACAAATCCAGTTTGTTTTATTCACATTCCGCATTATTTCTGATATTCGTCCATCAGCTTTTTGAGGTACTCGCGGTCATTCGTTGCCTTCTGAACTTCATCGCCTTTTCCCAATGCATAAAGCTTTGCAAAAAGAGAAAGAATCTTGTCCATAGCCTCTTTTCTGCCTTCTGCTCGGCCTTCAGTTTTTATCGCCTGTATTACTTCACACATATTTACGCCTCCCGTTGTTTTCTTGGCTTCGGTTAAAATCTCTTCCTGAATGTCGTGGAACGAATTGTCGCCGGTCATCACGCGGAAAAGTTCCAGAATCTCTTCGATATGGTCGAGCTGGTTCTGCGAGCCTTCGTATCGGATATGAAGCCGCTTTGCCCTCAGATACTCGACGACCTCGTGAAAGTCGCTTTTGAACATCGCTATCTGCTCGTCGGTGAGCCACGCAAGTTCGAACAGGTTCAGTTTGTAGTCATTCACGAATGGAGAGAGTTTCTCGTTTATCTTGAGCCTGTCTTTTAGGTTTCTCTTTGCCGACCACCGTTGCTCCGTCCCGAAATAAAGCACGAGCGACACGACCGGGTAACGCTCTGTCTGCTTTTTCTCCGAGAGTTGTGCCCTGTAAGCCGCTCCGTCATAACCGAAAAGCCGCAGTGCCATATCCTTGTCCGGCACGCTCTGGTTTTCGATTCCGTAAAAGCCGATTCTGATGCATTCATTATTCTGCCAGTATTTCGCAACGTCCCTGTCTTGGTTCCGCACGTCGCCGTCCATCTTGTACATCGAGAACGGCTGCGCGTCGGTGAGTGAATCTTCTGTGATGACACGCTCACCGTTGAAAAGCAGAACGTTCACAATATCGGCAAAAACATCGTTGTAAGATTCCAGCGTCTTTTGGATTGTGTCTTTCTCTCCCATACTGTAAATATACGCTGAATATAGCGGAAAAACAAGGTTCTGGAATTTATTTCGGAAATTCTCGGCGTGTTTTGTCTGAAAACATACGGAGAATTTTTTTAAACTCCGTATGTTTTTTAAATTCGTCCGATGGTTTTTGCTGTATTTCCGAAATTGATAGTTTTCAAGCAAAGGAGATGTTTTGAGAGTGCGCGTATTTTGGTGGGGCGGAGAAAGAAACGAATTTGTATGTGAGCGGCGTTGGTCGCGAACAAATCCAGTTTGTTTTATTCACATTCCGCATTATTTCTGATATTCGTCCATCAGCTTTTTGAGGTACTCGCGGTCATTCGTTGCCTTCTGAACTTCATCGCCTTTTCCCAATGCATAAAGCTTTGCAAAAAGGGTGTTAAAGTCGGGAAGATATATTCTTCCAAACTCTACAGGAGGCTTAAAAAAATCATCTGCAAAATGACCTTTTTTCAATAGAAAATAAAAAAAGTCGAAGTTTGGGCTGACTAAAATATTCGTGAGATAATATGAAAATTTGTGTGGAATGCCAGTACACGTTTCGTGGGATGACAGCTGATAAATCGTGGGATGACAGCTGATGAATCGTGGTATTACAGCTGATGAATCGTGGTATTACAGCTGATGAGTCGTGGTATGACTGCTGATATTTCGTGTACTGACAGCTGAAGGTTCGTGGAATGACAGTACACGATTCGTGGAATGATGGAAGATTTTCCGGTTGTAATAGAATTAAAGCATTTTTTTAGATATTCTGCCGTAAATCAAAAACAGTTTTTGCATCGTTATATTCTTTAGAAGCATAAGCACAAAGCAGAACTTCTATATCATAATCTGGATAGTCTTGTATGAATTTTTTATAAGCCCGACTGCACTGTTTTGCTGATTCTTCAGCCGGATGCGGAAGGTTTCCTGCGAAAATCCCTGAACTGATTAGCGGAAAAGATATGCTGTGCAAATTATTGTCTTTCAATAAAACAAGAGAATTGTAATACGCATTGAACAGTTCAAGAAAGGCATTTGGCGTTTGACTGAAATCCGGGCCAACTGCATGAATAATGAACTTTGCATTTTTCATATTAAAAGCAGGTGTAATCACAGCGTTCCCGTCTTTTACAGGTGTTGCAATTTCAGAACAAGCTTTCTCCAATTCTTTTGAACCGCATTTGCTAAAAATAACACCGCAGATTCCGCCGCCTTCCCACAGACCTGAGTTTGCGGCATTTACTACTGCATCTACAGTTTGATCGGCACAGCTGCCGTGAATTAGTTTTAGGTTAGACATAAATGAACTCCTTATAACTTTTCATAATAAGCCCTAATCTTTGCATTGCAGTAACTCGCTGCTGAAACGTAAGATTTGTTCGACTGCGTAGTCGAAGCACGCTTTTCTCCATTTTGCAGCACTTGTGCGTGATTTTAGTTTCCAAAAAACTTCGCAAAAAATCCTTTCTGTTTTTGCGGTAGAATTTCAGAAAATTTATTTGTAATTTCTTGCATTCGGAGTTTTGAGCTATTAGAAAAATCTTTTCTCTTTTTGCAGTCTTTAAAAATTGCATCAAAATGGACACTTCCATTTTCGAGTTCAGATTTATCTTGAATCATATCTTTTTGCTTAGCAAGTTCATTCAATAAATCCTCGATATTCTGCAAAATTTCAATTTTTATTTGCTCACGATTTTCCACAAGAATTTCAAGTTCATGAATTTTTGAAGTAAGGGATTTTGTATTTTCTTCGTTTTCTTGCAGTGTAAAAATATCGTTTATTTCTTCTTCGGATTTTTCAAAAAAATTATAAAAAGCTTTTAAAATCCTTTTTAGGGATTCCTCCGCCGATAATGATTTATCATCAAGTTTTGAATATTCTTTCCAAATGGATTCGAAAATGACTTTGTTTGGTTCAAGAGATTTTTTCTGCGTTATTCTGTCTTTTTGGGACGAAAAATAGTTCGCCAAATCTTCAATTGTTTTTAATTGCTCAAAATCAAGTTGTTTTTCCTTTGAGAATTTTTCTTGCACTTTTGCGACTGCTTCATCAAGACTTCTTGCATTTTCATTACATATAACTTCAAATCTTATTTTGTCACCTTCTGCCTTGATTTTAGCAAGTCTTTCATCCGCATTTTTTCTGTCGGGCTCGTCTCCAAAATCCAAATAATAATAATCAAGAATTAAATACGCAGTTTTCAAAATTGAAAGCATTCTGTTTTCGATTATATCCGTGAGGTTTGGATTTTTCTTGGCTTCTTTATAAGTATTTTCAAAATGTGAAGCTAAAACTTCTATTGTATCTTCGTAATAGAAGAAATCACTTTTTTTGTTGTACAAAATCTTTAAGTCGTTATGTATTTCCTGAAGAGTTTCGATTGCTATGGTCTGATTTGCGAGAACATATTTATCCAGTTCTTTTAAAAGATCATCTAGGTCTTCGATGCAATCTTGTTGTTCTTTTTGAATTTTATCCTTTATCCGCTGAACTTCCGCTTCTATTTCCTGCTTGTGTTTTTTATAAAATGGAAATTCAGGAAGATATATTCTTCCAAACTCTACTGGTAAGTCGCGAGTACTGTCGGTAAATTTTGTTAAATCAGGTATAAAAAAGCCGTCGTGACTAGATTCGATATTGTCAAGATAGTGTTCGCAGTACTCGTAATAGTAGTAATCGCCAAGTTTTTGTCCTTTGAAAACTGTTGTTTTTTTATTCACAGTACGACGGAAGTGCAGTTTTCTATAATAAGTTTTCTTTGGTGCTATTTGCGGAATACCACATTCTAATTCATTCAGATATTTTTTAGGGGCATCTATTATTTTTTGTGCGATTTCTTGAACTGTAAAAGTTTCTTCTGAAAAATTCTGAACTATATCGTTATTTTTTGTAGAAATTTCATTACCCATATTTTATCCTTATTCCAAAAATCCGCTTACCGAACCACCAAATTCAAGTTTTGCGATTTTCGAAGCATTTGTTAAATTCGACACAATGTTTTCAACTTTGTCGTTTATGTCGCGTCTTGCACGTTCCAGACGTCTTAGTTGCCTATGCACAAGCATGTGTGCTTCTTGGTTTTCAAAATTCTTGTTGTACTGTTCCGTTAAAGTTGCAATTTTTTGGTCGAGTGACTGTATCTGAGGATTAAAAAAATCCATGCAGAATTTTAACTGTGCTTCATAGAAGTCGATTTTTCTGTCATAAGCGTCTTTTACGTTCGCCATTAACTGCTGCAGGCATTTTGACTGCTCTTTGACTTTGAATCGCTCGTTTTCCAGCTCTTCAAGTCGAATTTCTTTTTGAGTTGCAATTTCGGCTTGCTTGAGTTCAGAAAGTGCCTGAATTTTTGCTTTTTCGATTTGCGTGGCAGCTCTGATTGAGGCAATTTCAGTTTCTGTTTTGTAAGCAAATTCTGCTTTTTTGTATTCGGAAACGGCATTTATCTTCGCCAAATCAACTTTGTTCTGTGCTTCAATCTCCGTATTCCTAAGATTGAGCGTTGCCAGGCGGTATTTGTTGTTTTCTTTTAGTTCTGCAATTGAATACTGCTGTCGTAAAGTATCTTCTTTTAGCTGAATTTCTTTGGCTTTTAGATTCAGTTTTCCCATTTGCGTAATAAATTCGCGGGGCCCTTTTTTTGAGATTGCGTCAAAAAAATCAACCGCCGTGTTGCAGGCATCAATTTGCATGTTTATGAGTTCGCCGTTTTCGTTGCATATTTGTAAGTCGTTCATTTTGTTCCCTGCTTTAAATAAAGTTCAATAAATCCTAGTTATTTAACACGTTTAAAACTTTATTAATTTGCTTTTTGAACAGTTTGATATTTTCTTCCTCTTTTCTGCCTTCCTGATTTTTTAGGAAGTCAGATGTTTTGCAGATTCCGAAATAGTATGCTCCACTGTCAGTATTTCTGTTATCGCCGGGGGTACCGAGTTCATTTATAGCATCCAATTCTTTTTCGATTTTTTTATCTTTAACTTGAAAAGAGATGTATATTAAATCCTCGCTACCTGTCACTAAATCTAAGCCTGAAAAATGATTGTTGTTTTCCAGTGTAAACCAAAAATCGATTTCTTCATAAACACCCATTTTTGAGATTTTTAGTGGAGAGTATTTAGAATCTTCTTCTATAAGTTTTATATTGAAATTATTTATGAACTTGAGGAATTCTTTTTGGGCTGTTTCTGTATCCATTGGAATTTTTTCTGCAAGTCCTTCTACGGAGTCTTTGAGGATTTTTAATTCTGGAGCGGTGTTGTCAAAGTTTTCAATGAAATCATAAATCTCTTTCCAACAAATTTTTTTTACCCTTTTATGTTTAACGGCATCTTCCATGTCAAAATCGTCATTTACTATGTATAAAAGATAGTGGTTTGTTTTTTCGCAAAGCCACTGTTCGTACTTACCTCCTTCCCGTTCATTTTTTGTTAGTTTTGCGTTATTATTTATTTTAACTTCGATAAAAAGTTTTTCGTCTGTAGTTTTTGCATCTGGGTTTCCATCGTCATCATTTCTTTCATCGCAAGTGGTTCTAAGCCTGTCTCCAAAAGCAACAGTATTTCCGAATTTATTGGAGATAAACTTTCTAAATTCTTCTGATTTGTTATATAAAGGAACTAAAACTTTGTCTGTTATATAATTTTCATCTCTTTTTATAGGCATGATATACTCCCTGTTGTTATGAACGATTTTTCGAAAAAGTTTGTATTGTGTACCCCTTACGGAATGTACCAGTCTGCTTTTTTGTCGCCGATTTTATGTTTTTGAGTTTTGACGAGATGTTTTGTTGTACAAACGATGACTAGAATGCAGGCTGTTAGTAGCAATATTGAAGTAGCGGCATAGAGATTGTTTTTGCACAGTAAGTTTTTTAACGTATTTGGAATTTTTTCGTAAAGCTCGTGAATTTTGAGTGATTTTGCAAAAATAAGAAAAATATAAAACAAGAATATAGAACCCGATGTGACCATGAGTACTATAGCGGAGAGTTGTGAGATTCTGCTGACTGAATATCGGTATGGTTTGAAGGAGAGTGGGTTTGGTGAACATTTCTTTGGATTTTTGCCGTTCATAATGCAGTCAAAAAGTTTGCCTGTAACATATTCTTCGAGATTGTCTATATGTCGTTCCCAGTTCGTCTGCCAGAATTTTGAGCCTTTCTGTACGAGAACCCATAGGTACGAAAAGAAAAAGCAAAAAAATGCCGTTACGGCAAGCCCGAACAGTGCTAGGCCTGGCAGGTTGCAAATAACTTTTAAAGAAATTTCGTTTGCAGATTTCTCCTCAGAATTGGAAAAAACAAGACTAAAAAGAGCGAAGTGTGCCGTAAATGAAGCCAAAATGAATGCCCAAAAATAGGTTCCTCTTTTCCAGAACAAATCAATCTCAAAGTCGCGGCATTCACAAGCTTTTTTGTATGCAGCCTTAATACCTTTTTTAGTTCCTTCTAAAGTGTCCATTTCTTCAATCTGATTTTCTTCATATTCAGAGTCTGAAAAATATTTCATGCCTTCTCCTCAATTACAGTTCTGCCAGTGCGTTGCATATTGGTTCGACTGTATCTTTTTGTTCGAATTCAGACTTGTTAATAATTTCTTCCATTAGTTGTAATTTTGCGAAAAGATTACAAACTATTGCTGGAATTACAAATGAAATGATTGTAGCAATTAGTCCGCATGCAATTTTTAATAAGATATGCATCTTGGAATCACAAAAAAAGAGTGCAAGAAAAACTAAAATCCCGACAAGTAAAGCAAATACGCCAGATATTATTAGGGGTGTACAAAGGTTTAAGCTACATTTATCATCGTATTCAATGGGGCATTCCTCCCCGACTTTATCTATAATTTTCACGGTTATTTTCTTTTTCATAAATGCTCCTCCTTAAAAATTAAACCTGTTCGTAACCTGTAAAAAAATTGTCATTCCCGCACTTGATGCGGGAATATTTCCTCTTTCCTCGAAGGGTGTTAATCTTTACCCATTTCTTCTTTATCTTGATTGTGCAAACAGTCTGGGCAGATGTATGTATTGTTTAATTGGTCGCATTCATTTATATAGTCCTCAGGTATGTAGTTGCCACAGATTGAAAAGTTTTTGCATTTAATATTTGATTTGCGGGCTTTATTGAATTCGCCTGCATCTCTAAGAAGTTTATCACTCATGATTTAGCCTCCGTAATTTATAACTTATAAAATTTCTCTCTCCGAAAATCATTGCCACTACAGCTCCACCTCCCCGTTACTGCACGTGACTTTAGTTGTCCTAACGTAAAAGTGCCAGCTGGAACCTTTCGTAATCTTTTTCCACTGTTCTACCGTTCCTTCAAAAGTGATTTTTCTGAGACCCGAGCAGCCATAGAACGCGCTTGCACCGATGGAAGTGACGCTCTCCGGGATGGAGACGCTTGTGAGACCCGAGCAGCCATAGAACGCCTCGTATCCGATGGAAGTGACGCTCT